>CADCPT010000287.1 GCA_902803385.1 uncultured Ruminococcus sp. | reverse complement strand
TTTTTTTCAGGGGTGCCGGGCGCGAAGCGCCCGGCACCTCTGAAAAAACACTATAAAACGTGCGCCGAAAGGTAGGCGCACCCCAAGGGCGCTTCCTACTGGCGCACGTGGCTGGTTTCCGGGGCTGCGAATAATTTCACAACCCCGGATCAGACAGTATTGATCCGACCGTCCCCTATAACAAGGATCGATGTACAGCAGATAAACTTTCTTCTCAGAGAGCTTCCTTCATTGAACGTACATATTTTCCTACGTGCTCAGGCGAATCCTTGCCGTATTTTTCAATAAGCTTTATTATCGCCGAACCGACTATCGCTCCGTCTGAGACTGCCGCCATATCATGCGCCTGCTGAGGCGTGGAAATGCCGAAACCGACAGCGCATGGAACATCAGTATTCTCTCTTATGACCTTTACTATCGGCGAAAGATCTGTTGCGATGCTGTCTCTTGTTCCCGTAACGCCGAGGCTTGATACAAGGTAAATGAATCCTTCGGCTTCCTTTGCTATCATGCTTACCCTGTTTTCCGATGTGGGAGCGATAAGCGAGATCAGGGCTACATCATATTTGTGACAGTATTCAAGAAATTCGTCTTTTTCCTCAAAGGGAATGTCCGGAAGTATCAGCCCGTCAATGCCGATCTCGGAGCAGGTTTTTATGAATCTGTCCGAACCGTATGAAAAAACTACATTGGCATAGGTCATAAAAACCATCGGAACAGTCACGTCTTTTCTCAGCTCTCTTACAAGCCCGAAGACCTTTTCTGTATTGACTCCGCCTTTCAGTGCGCGGAGGTTTGCTCCCTGTATGACAGGTCCTTCTGCCGTCGGGTCGGAAAAAGGTATGCCAAGCTCAATAAGATCCGCTCCGTTTTCTGCTGCTGCCCTTACGACTGCCGCAGTTGTTTCAAGGTCGGGATCACCGCAGGTTACGAAGGGAATAAACGCTTTTCCGTCTGAAAATGCCTGTCTTATTTTAGTCATAGATATTTTCCCCCTTATAGCGCGCAATAGCTGCGCAGTCCTTGTCTCCTCTGCCGGACACCGTAACAACGATTATTTTGTCCTTTGCCATTCCGGGAGCTGTCTTCATAGCATATGCAATTGCATGAGAGGATTCAATAGCCGGTATTATTCCCTCTGTCCTTGAAAGGTATTCAAATGCACCGACGGCTTCATCATCGGTAATTGCTGTATATTCAGCTCTTCCTATGTCATACAGATATGCATGCTCCGGTCCGACTCCGGGATAATCAAGCCCGGCAGAAATGGAATAGACCGGTGCTATCTGACCCATATCATCCTGACAGAAATATGATTTCATTCCGTGGAATATCCCGGGCTTTCCGGTGGATATTGTTGCTGCTGTTTCAAAGGTATCTATGCCTCTGCCGGCTGCCTCACAGCCTATAAGGCGTACTTCCTTATCTTCGATGAAATGATAGAAGGTGCCTATCGCATTTGAGCCGCCGCCGACGCATGCGATAACTGCATCGGGCAGCCTGCCTTCTTTTTTAAGCATCTGCTGCTTTATTTCCTTTGAAATAACAGCCTGAAAATCACGAACGATAGTAGGGAAGGGGTGAGGACCCATTACAGAGCCGAGACAATAATGTGTATCGTCTATTCTTTTTGTCCATTCTCTCATTGCCTCCGAAACGGCGTCCTTGAGAGTAGCTGTGCCGCTTTTTACCGGTACGACGTCAGCTCCGAGCAGCTTCATCCTGTATACGTTCAGCGCCTGACGCTTAGTATCCTCTTCTCCCATAAATACAACACATTCCATACCCATCAGTGCTGCCGCCGTAGCTGTTGCAACTCCGTGCTGTCCGGCTCCTGTTTCGGCAATAAGCCTTTTCTTTCCCATTTTTTTGGCAAGCAGAGCCTGACCGAGAACATTATTGATCTTATGCGCTCCTGTATGATTGAGATCCTCGCGCTTGAGGTATATTTTTGCTCCGCCGAGGTCGCGCGTCATGTTTTCCGCATAGTAAAGCAGGGACGGTCTGCCTGCATAGTCATTGAAGAGCGTTTCAAGCTCCCTGCAGAAGTCCGGGTCTGATTTATAGTGATTGTATGCCTCTTCCAGCTCATTTACGGCGTTCATAAGTGTCTCCGGAATATACTGACCGCCGTGCCTGCCGAAGCGTCCGTTAGGATTAGTCATTTTATATCTTCCTTTCCGGCGGCTTTTATGAATTCCGCCATCTTTTTCTTGTCTTTTATACCGTCCGTTTCTATCCCGGAGCTTACATCCAGTGCAAACAGGTATGGATATGATGATACATTACCAATGTTGTCAATGTCAAGTCCTCCGGCAAGAAAATACGGTCTTTCTGCATACTGAAGCAGCGACCAGTCAAAAGCCTTTCCTTCTCCCGCTCCTGCGTCAAGCAGTATCATATCTGCTGCGCTTTTATTCGCAGCTCTGATATCATCCGTGTTTTTTATCCGGAATGCTTTTATAACAGGCTTGTTCGTTTTTTCTCTGAGGGCTTCAATGTATTCATCGGTTTCATTTCCATGAAGCTGTGCAATGTCGATAATGCCTCTTTCAAGCAGTCCTGAGATAAAGTCGATATCCTCATCAATGAAAACACCCACCGCCGATATTCTGCTGTCCAGGGCGTTTTTAAGCTCACGGGCTTTGT
Source organism: uncultured Ruminococcus sp. (assembly GCA_902803385.1). Taxonomy (GTDB): domain Bacteria; phylum Bacillota; class Clostridia; order Oscillospirales; family Acutalibacteraceae; genus UBA1213. Next base: position 5,643 of record CADCPT010000287.1, on the reverse strand, counting down.
CGGGAGCAATATATCTTCTGCTTTTTTTCGCGAAAACAAATCCGATATAATTCGGTCTTATTTCGTTTGCAGCAATGATTTCTTCTATACGGGTCAGTCCGCACATTTTTACCTTTATCATAAGAAACTTTTCAGCTCCTGCAGTTTTTTCTTTTTATCTTCCGACCTCATAAGCGCTTCTCCTACAAGAACGGCATCAATGCCTGCCTTTTTCAGCTGTGCAACATCCTCGCCGTTTTTTATGCCGCTTTCGGATACGAATATGACCTCCGGCGGTATCATTTCCCTTAGCCTTCGGCTGTTTCCGGTATCAACAGAAAAATCACGCAGGTCACGGTTATTCACACCTATTATCCCGGCATTGCATTTTAGAGCTTTTTTAACTTCCTTTTCGTCATGCGCTTCAACAAGAGCCGAGATACCGAGTGAATTGCAGATAAGTATGTATTCTTCAAGCTGCTTTTCGTCAAGTATCGAGCATATCAGAAGGACTGCCGAAGCTCCGAGCAGCTTTGCCTGATAGATCATGTATTCGTCAACAGTGAAATCCTTTCTCAGACAGGGAATACTGACCGACCGCGCTATCTCCTCCAGATATCTGTCACTTCCGAGGAACCACTTAGGTTCTGTAAGAACCGAAATACAGTCTGCTCCTGCCTGTTCGTATTCTTTTGCTATCTCAAGATACGGAAAATATTCAGCAATCACGCTTTTGGATGGAGAAGCCTTTTTACATTCACAGATAAATGATATTCCGGGGCGCTTCAAAGCTTTTTCAAACGAAAAGTCGCCGGCAGGCATGGATGATACTATATTTATCAGCTTACTCAGAGGCATTTCACGCTTATATGCTTCAACACGTTCTTTTGCGTGCTCTGCAAGCTCGTCAAGGATGTTCATTTTCATTCCTCCGGTCTGTTGCTTACTTCGATAAACCTTTCAAGAGTTGCAGCTGCCTTGCCCGAGTCGATAAGCTCGGCTGCGATAGCTATTCCGTCCTTCAGACTGTCTGCCTTTGAGGCAATGTAAAGTGCTGCTCCGGCATTCATAAGCACAGCGTCCCTGTGGGCTCCCTTTTTGCCGCCGAGTATCTCACGGGTGATGGCTGCGTTTTCCTGCGGAGTGCCGCCCTTCAGCTCATCCTTAGCGCAGCTTTTGAGTCCGAATTGCTCCGGTGTGATGGTGTAGGTCTTGAACCAGCCGTCCTTTATCTCACATACCTTTGTGGGCGAGCTGATGGAAATCTCATCGAGCTTGTCTGTGCCGTAAACGACCATTCCTCTTTTTACACCGAGTTCGATAAGTACCTGAGCCAGAGGCTCAACAAGGTATTCGTCGTAAACACCGAGAAGCTGCATGGTGGGAGAAGCAGGATTTGTAAGGGGACCGAGAATGTTGAATACCGTACGGAAACCGAGCTCTTTTCTTATAGGGCCTACATATTTCATGGATGTGTGGTATTTCTGCGCAAAGAAGAAGCACATTCCCGCTTCATTGAGAAGCTCTATGCATCTTTCGGGGCTTTGCTGTATGTTTACCCCGAGTGCTTCCAGACAGTCAGCTGTTCCGCATTTTGACGAAGCAGCTCTGTTGCCGTGCTTGGCTACCTTTACTCCGCCTGACGCAGCAACAAGCGCCGAGGTGGTGGAAATATTGAAGCTCTGAGCATTGTCGCCGCCTGTGCCGACTATCTCCAGGATATCCATTCCTGTTTCGACCTTTGTTGCATGGTCTCTCATTGCCGCAGCGCAGCCTGCGATCTCTGCTGTTGTCTCTGCTTTTGCACTTTTTGTTGAAAGTGCGGCAAGAAATGCCGAATTCTGTGTAGGCGTTGTTTCCCCGCTCATTATCTCATTCATAACGGCATATGCTTCGTCGTAGGTGAGATCCTCCTTGCTTACAATTTTTACGATTGCTTCCTTGATCATTTCAGTTCGTTCCTTTCTTATGATTTGATAAAGTTTCTGAGCATTTCAGGTCCGTTTGGCGTCATTATGGATTCGGGGTGGAATTGTACCCCGTAAACTCTGTATTCACGGTGCTGGACCGCCATTATTTCTCCGTCTTCTGTGACTGCTGTCACCATAAGACATTCAGGGATAGTGTTTTTGTCCGCTGCAAGAGAATGGTATCTTGCGACAAGAGTTTTTTCCGGACATTCCCTGAACAGAGGAGTATCTGTTTTGAGTATTGTCTCCGACTGCTTTCCATGCATAAGCCTTGAAGCATATGTTATCGTTGCACCGTAAGCCTGACATATCGCCTGATGTCCGAGGCATACGCCGAGTATGGGGATATCAGCTCCTAGCTTTCTGACTACTTCTGTTATGACCCCGGCATTCTCCGGCCTTCCGGGTCCCGGTGAAAGAATGATCCTGTCCGGGCGGAGCTCTTTTATTTCATCTACCGTCATCTCGTCATTGCGTATTACCCTTATATCCGGCTCTATGCTTCCGATAAGCTGATAGAGATTATATGAAAAGCTGTCGTAATTGTCTATAAGCAGTATCATCATTCCACCTCCTGAGCAAGCTTAAGCGCTTTTACTGCCGCCTTTGCCTTGTTGATGCATTCCTGATATTCCTTTTCGGGATCAGAATCTGCGACTATTCCGGCTCCGCTTCTTACAAATACTTTTCCGTTTTTCTTATAGGCGATACGTATAGCAATGCAGGTATCCATATTTCCGGCAAAGTCTATATATCCTATCGCTCCGCCGTAAATGCCCCTTTTGTTGTTTTCGAGCTCACCTATGAGCTGGCAGGCTCTTATTTTCGGAGCGCCTGAAAGTGTGCCTGCAGGCAGAACGGCTTCGATCGCGTCCAGTGCGTCCTTATCGTCACGTATTATCCCTTTGACAGTCGAGCCGATGTGCATGACATGCGAAAATCTTTCGACAGAATGAAGCTTTTCAACTTCTACCGTGCCGAATTTGCTAATCTTGCCGAGATCATTTCTTCCGAGATCTACAAGCATATTGTGCTCGGCAAGCTCCTTTTCATCACAGAGAAGATCGCGTTCAAGTGCCTTGTCTTCTTCATCTGTCTTTCCTCTCGGTCTTGTTCCGGCAAGCGGAAAGGTATGGAGAACGCCGTTTTCAAGCTTGACAAGTGTTTCGGGTGAAGCTCCTGCGACCTCAACATCCGTTCCCGAAAAATAGAACATATAGGGGGAAGGATTTATCGTCCGCAGTACCCTGTATGTGTTCAGAAGACTTCCTTCAAATGAAGCACTCAGCCGGTTTGAAAGGACTATCTGAAAAATATCTCCTTCACGGATGTATTCCTTTGCCTTTTCTACCATCTGACAGTACTTTTCCTTATCGAAAAGGGGCTTGACTTCGCCTGTAAGCATTCCCGGTGCTTCCTGCTTTTTCTCTCCGCTGTGCAGAAGGTCGGAAAGCTGAGTCAGCTCCATTATGGCTTTGTTGAGTCCGACTTCTATGTCGTCAAGCTTCATGTTTGCAATAAGTATAAGCTTCTGACGCACATTGTCAAAGGCTATCAGCTTATCAAAAAGCATAAGGTCAACGTCCTTGAATTCTTCGCTGTCCTCTACCTTACATCTTACGCCCGGTTCGCTGTATGAAAGATAATCATAGGAAAAATATCCTACCAGACCGCCTGTAAAGGGCGGCAGATAATCAAAGCGAGGGCTTCTGTAGCCAGACAGAAGCCGGCGCAGAAATCCGGAGGGATCATCGGTATTTATACTGATATCACCTGCTTTTAGCTCACCGTTAAGGCAGGTGATCTCCATTTTTGGCTCAAGCCCGAGGAATGTATAGCGTCCCCATTTGTCGTCAGCCTGAGCTGATTCAAGCATGAAACAGTGTGTTGATACATTTTTCAGTATCCGCATGGCTTCGATCGGTGTAATGAAATCCGAAAACAGCTCACAGCTTACCGGCAGAACATCATATTCTCCGGTTCCGGCGATCCTTTCGATCTCTTCTCTTGTTGGTCTGAATTTCATCTTTTAGCCTCCTTTTTCAATAAAAAACGCCCTTGACATAGATAAACTCTACGTCAAGGACGAATATCCGTAATATCCGCGGTGCCACCTTGATTCACGGTCTGAACCGTGCGCTTAGCGGGATACCAACATATCCCCGGCAAATGACGTCTGCCTTCAACGTCGCAGAATACTCCGGAAGCTCCGTTTGACTGCGCCCTCAGCGGTCCATTTGACAGCTTGTTTCTTGCCGGTTCTCAGCGTGTCCGGTTCTCTGTAAAGTCATAACTGCCTTTATCTCCGCCTCAACGGTTTACTGTTTGTTTTCTACATTCTAACACCTTTTCTGCATGGTGTCAATATTTTTTTATAAAAGCCACAGTGATTTCAGTTGCGCTCAGTTTCCCCATCCGCCCGACCGTGCCTTCGACGCGACCGGGCTGCTAAAAATTTTTTTCAGGGGTGATGGCGCGGCAATAAGCTTTCGGGTGCTGATTCAGAGCGAACGCAGTGAGCGACAGCGCGATTTGACACCGGCGGCACGCCGGCGCCGCAGGGTAGGCGCACTTGATATGTATTCAGAAATGGTCTGTTTGTTCACTCTTATTGCTGTAAACGTCATATTCGTCCCAGATGCTTTCAAGGTTGCCGAAGGTCTTTTCGACCTCTCCGCCAAGCTCGATCACTGTTGCAACAATAAGCGCATTTATCATACTGAGAGGTGCAACAAGCGAATCCACCACGCTTGCCATATCGCTTTTTGCAATAAGAACGGAATCTGCATGCTCACACAGAGGACTTGCCATACTGTCGGTTATCGCAATTACCGTAGCGCCGCGGCGGCTTGCAAAGTTCATTGCCTTTATAGCGGCATTGGAATAACGCGGAAAGCTGATACCGATAATTACATCGTTTTCGGATATCCTGAAAAGCTTTTCATATATTTCTGTTTCTCCGTAGTTGCTTACGACCTTGACATCCTCAAATATAAGCGAATAGTAATATCCAAGGAATGATGCAAGTGCGGCAGAGGAGCGAACTGCAAATATATATATGGTCTTCGCCTGCGCTATCGCTTTTACGGCTCTGCTGAAGTCCTCACGGGATGTTTCTTCGATAGTACGTCTTATCTTGTCGATATCCTGATTCAGTACTGCCGACAGGACATCCTCATTTCCGAAGCGGCTTTTCGTTACCTCGATGCGCTGAACGCTTGTCAGCTTATCGCGTATCATTTCCTGCATCGCTTTCTGCATTTTCGGGTAGCCGTCGTATCCAAGCTCCGTAGCGAAACGCACGACCGTGGATTCACTGACGCCGACCGTAGAACCCAGTTTTGACGCTGTCATAAAAGCTGCCTTGTCATAATGCTCGGTTATATAATTTGCTATCCTTTTCTGCCCTTTTGAAAAAGCAGGCATTCTGTCGTTGATAAGAGACAGAAGATTCATTTCTATTACCTTCTTTTATTATTTACTGCCAGCCGACTGCGTACATAATTATAGAGAAAACACCCAGTACCATCATTATGCACAGGATTATGGATGTTACCCTGATTATCATTTTTCTTCTTTTGAACATGTTCTTTCCTCCGTTCATTAATACGCAATTAACGATACTTCGATTTTAATACAATCCGCAGGAAAATGCAATATGCTTTTTGTTTTTATTTTCGATAAGCTTATGGTC
>CADCPT010000286.1 GCA_902803385.1 uncultured Ruminococcus sp. | reverse complement strand
GACTTGTTTTTTTAGAGGTGCCGCGAGCTTCGCTCGCGGCACCTCTAAAAAAACACTATATCCAAGTGCGCCGCAGGGTAGGCGCACGCTGTTATAACGAAGGAGCCGTGAATTTTTCCACAGCTCCCTATAAAAAACCTATTACTTTTAATATTTCATATCATACCGGATGAATTTTGTTCTTCAGGTCTGCATTCTCGTTGATGCCGAGCTTTTTGTCCCTGCGCTTTTTGAAGAATCCCGGAGCTACCTTCGGGAACTGAGCATAGGTGAGAACATCCTCCTCCTGCTCTATCCACTCGGGTATCTCGCTGCGGAGCTTTTCAAGCTCCGGCTCGAGAAGGTCTGCCGGACGGCATTCTACAGGCTTTCTGTCGCCGATTATCTTCTTTCTGAATTCCGGGTCTATCGGAACAGGAGTTGTGCCGTAGTTTCCGGCAACAAGATCCTTGAACTGATCGTTGCACATCTTGTAGCGCTCTCCGAGGATAACGTTGAAAACAGCCTGTGTGCCTACGATCTGAGATGTAGGAGTTACAAGCGGCGGATAGCCTGCATCCTTGCGCACGCGCGGCACCTCTTCAAGAACCTGTGTGAGCTGGTCTTCCTTGCCTGCCTGCTTGAGCTGGCTGAGCAGGTTTGAAAGCATTCCGCCGGGAACCTGATAAATTAGAGCCTTTGCGTCTGTTGCAAGCATTTTGGGGTCAAGAAGACCTTTTTCAATGTATTTCTGACGTATGCCCATAAAGTATTCTCGTATCCCAGAAAGCTTTATGAGGTCGAGACCGGTGTCGTATTCTGTGCCCTGAAGCGCAGCTACCATGGATTCGGTAGGCGCATGGGAGGTGCCGTTCGCAAGGGGAGACATAGCTGTGTCTATCCTGTCGCAGCCTGCCTCTATGGCTTTGAGAAGGCACATCGAAGCAAGACCGGAGGTATAGTGCGTGTGGAGCTGAACAGGAATGTCAACAGCGCCCTTGATGGCTTCAACAAGCTCTGCCGTGCGGTAAGGAGTAAGCAGTGCAGCCATATCCTTTATGCAGATGGAATCCGCTCCGGCTTCCTGTATGCGCTTTGCATAGTCAACATAGTATTCTGTGGTGAATACGGGGCCGGTGGTGTAGCTCATTGCGACCTGAGCTTCAACGTTCGGGTTCTCCTTCTTTGCGGCCTTGGCAGCCTTTATAGCTGTCTGAAGGTTCTTTATATCGTTAAGCGCGTCAAAAATACGAATGATATCTATGCCGTTCGCAACTGAGCGCTGAACGAAATATTCAAGTACATCGTCTGCATAATGACGGTAGCCGAGCATGTTCTGTCCTCTGAAAAGCATCTGCAGCTTTGTTTTCGGGCAGTTTTTGCGGAGCGTTCTCAGTCTCTCCCACGGATCCTCGTCAAGAAAACGTATGCATGCGTCGAAGGTGGCTCCGCCCCAGCATTCAAGGGAATAAAAGCCGACCTCGTCAAGCTGCGGAAGAATGGGGAGCATATCTTCTATCGGCATTCTTGTTGCTATCAGAGACTGGTGGGCGTCACGCAGGACGGTTTCCGTGATCTGTATCTTTTTAGCCATTTCGGAATACCCCTTTCCCTTAGCTGAGCGTTACAAGAACTGCGCCTGTGTTAACGGATTCACCCTTGTTAACGGCAACCGTAGCAACGGTAGCGTCCTTCGGAGCTTTGATCTCATTTTCCATCTTCATAGCCTCAAGCACAACGAGAACGTCGCCTGCTTTTACAGCCTGACCGGGCTTTACGGGTACGTTTATTATAGTGCCGGGCATCGGGCAGGTAACAGGCTCTCCGACAGCAACTGTCGCAGGAGCTTTCTTTGCTGCCGGAGCAGCGGCAGGAGCGGCAGGAGCTGCTGCCGGAGCTGCAGAAACAGAGGAGCCGTCAGCTTCCTCTACCTGTACATCATATTTAACGCCGTTTACAGTGATCTTTAAGTTCTTCATGATATGTTATCCTTTCTGTTTATCAGATATAAAGGTTATTGTGCTTTTTGGGAAGGGTTGATATCCTCTTGTCAGAGAGCATATCAACGGCAGCTGCGATCTTTGCTCTCAGCTCGCCGGGTTCAACGATATCCTCTATATATCCCTCCGCAGCGGCATTCATAGCGCTGAGATTTTCAGCCTTGAATTCAGCGGTCGCCTTTGCTCTTGCTGCCTTCGGGTCGGAAGCACCCTTGAGCGCTCCGCCGAAATCATCGCCGAGAGCAATAACAGCGGCGGCTTCGGGGTCGAGAGGAGATACACAGGCATCCGGCAATGCAAAGGTGATGTCTGCTGCCGCGCCTGTTCCTGCAAGTGCTGTGTATACAGCGCCGTAGGCGTCGCCTGTAACAACGGTTATCTTTGCCGTTGTGGCCTCTGCATATGCGCCGGCAAGCTTTGCGGCGGACTTTATGCAGCAGAATTTTTCAGCGTCCACAAGCGTTATTACGGGAAGTCCGAAGGCATCGCAGAAGCGTACAAAACGAGCTGCCTTTGAGCATGCCTTGCCGTCCAGTACCTTGTCTGCTGTTTTTACAAGACCCACCGTAGCTCCTTCTATGGTGCCGACGGCGGTGTAAACAGCCTTTCCGTGATCCTTCTGCAGCTCAACAGCGCTGCCGCCGTCGAGGATATCGTTTCCTTCCGGGGCTTCAAATTCCGCGCTGCCGGCATAATCTAAATTATTGGAGGGAAGAAGGGAAATAAGCTTTCTCACAGCTTCGATCGCGTCATCATCGGTCTTTGTGCTGATGTGTGAAACACCCGACGCCGCATTTGCCGCGGGGTCTGAATTGCTGCCGTCTGTGCCGAGGCTGAGCCTGGCATTTTCAGACATTACAACTATATCTGCGCTGACTGCAATAAGAGCCTGCGTTCCGAAGCAGGGGCCTACTACAAGGGATATCTGCGGAACAACGCCCGAAAGATTGCCTGAATAGCGAAGTATCTCTCCGTAAGCGCCCATAAGCTCCGTGCCCTCGGTCAGTCTGCCGCCGATAGAATCATACACTGCTACTACGGGAGTGCCTGTTTTAAGAGCAAGGTCATATATCTTTTTTATCTTTGCGGCCTGTGCCCTTGACATTGCGCCGCCGGAGATATCCTTGTTCTGCGCATAAGCAAATGCTGCTGCACCGTTTATGTTTCCTCTTCCTGCTACAACTTCTGCAAAATCGCCGTTTGATCTTGCGAAGGTATCGATCTCAGTAAAAACGCCGTCGTCAAACAGCTTTGCAAGCATCTCGTGACCGTGGGTCGCGCCGAGCCTGTCGCGTGCCTGAGAGAGCGTTTCGGTTTTTGCCTGTGTACTCAATCCCGTTTCCTCCTTGTTTTTGAAAAAATGGTCATATCTTACATAATTATAGTACAGTCCGGCGGAAATTTCAAGAGTTTTATAAGGCATATTTCGCGCCGGCGTGCCGCATTACAAAGTGCGCCTACCCTGCGGCGCACTTTATTATAGTGTTTTTCCAGGGGTGCCGTGCGCG
>CADCPT010000285.1 GCA_902803385.1 uncultured Ruminococcus sp. | reverse complement strand
TTTCCGCGATAAGAACTGGAAAACAGGGGAGCCGAAGGCAGTGTTTGCTAAAAACGGGAAAGGTGATATCACCAGATTCCTCGATGAATACCTTGAAGACCTAAAGGGTACTAAAGATAAGGGATATATCAGCTTTATCACCTGCAATCATGATACTCCGAGAATGACAAATATGCTCAGCGCCCTCGAGGCAAAAATTGCTTATTCATTTATTTTTATGATGCCGGGCGTTCCGTTCCTTTATTACGGTGATGAGATCGGAATGAAGTATATGACCGGCCTAACGAGCAAAGAGGGCGGATTCAGCAGAACAGGAACACGCACCCCGATGCAGTGGGATGAAAGTGCAAACCATGGTTTTTCAACTGCCTCTGCTGATAAGCTGTATCTTCCGGTCGATACCTCTTCCGATGCTGTTACTGTTTCCTCTGCCGAGGCCGATCCGGATTCGATCCTTAATACGCTTAGAAAAGTAATATCAATAAGGCATGAAAACCCTGATCTGCAGTCTAATGGTGATTTTGAGGTAATTTATGCTGTCAAGGAAAAATACCCGTTCATTTTCAAACGCGGAGAATTCATAATAGCTGTCAATCCAACGGAAAAACCGCAGAAAGCACCGTTTGCCTTTGATTGTGATACTGTTTTTGAGATCGGTTCTCATGCTATTGACGGAAGCTATCTTGTAATGGAAGCACAGACAATAGCGCTGATGAAGATTCGCTAAAAATATAAGGGCGTGTGTAAAAACTATTTTATTTGCCGCTGAATCATTTGAATCCGATGTCTGCAGACCGCTCCTTCGGCTCGACCGGACCAATTAAAACAATAGGGCATATTGTCGGCGAAGCCGCCAATATGCCCTATTTCTAAAGTGATAGTGCGCCTACCTTGCGGCGCACTTTTTATAGTGTTTTTTTTCAGGGGTGCCAGGCGCAAAGCGCCTGGCACCCCTGAAAAAAACAAATTTTTAGCCGCCCGGTCGCGCCGAAGGCACGGTCGGGCGGATGGTGCAGTGTTAATGCGACAGCCCCATTTTATCTTTATTATTGAGATACAGATTCTATCATGCTATTGAATTCCTCTTCGTCGATCACTTTGATCCCAAGTTCATTCGCCTTTGTAAGCTTGCTTCCTGCCGCTTCTCCTGCAAGGACATAATCTGTTTTTTTAGAAACGCTTCCGGAGACCTTTCCGCCGTTTTGTTCGATCAGTTCAGCTGCTTCTGACCTTTTGTAAGTGGGAAGTGTTCCGGTAATAACAAAGGTCTTTCCGGTGAAAATGTTTTCAGAATTATTTTTGGGAATACTCAGATTCTGCGTATTCAGGCCAAGCTCCTTTATTTCTTCGATGATATCCTTTGTTTTGTCGAGTTCAAAATAAGAAACAACGCTTTTCGCCATTATTTCTCCGAAGCCGTCTATTGAAAGGATATCTTTCTCAGTTGCATTTGCAATTTCGTCAAGTGTTCTGAATTTATCAGCAAGCAGTTTGGCGGCACTCTGACCTATATTCCTTATTCCCAGAGCAAATATGAGTCTGTAAAGATCATTAGACTTTGATTTTTCTATTGCTGATAAAAGGTTATCGGCTGATTTATCTTTTTTGTTTTCAAGGCTCAGTATATCATCTCTGGTCAGACGGTAAAGATCAAACGGTGAATGTATAAGGTCTTTTTCTGACATTGCATACAGTACCTTTTCTCCAAGACCGTCTATATCCATTGCATCTCTTGAAACAAAATGGATCATATGCCTCATAAGCTGAGCAGGACATTCGGTATTAGTGCAGCGAAGCGCTGCTTCTCCGTTTTCTTTGATGACCTTTGAATTGCACGACGGACAAAAAGTCGGCATTCGGTATGGCAGAGAACCTTCCTTATGGCTCTTTACTGCTACAACTTCGGGGATTATCTCTCCGGCTTTTCTGAGGATTACAGTATCGCCGATACGGATATCTTTTTCGCTGATAAACTCTTCGTTATGGAGAGTCGCTCGACTGACGGTCGTGCCGGCAAGGGTTATCGGTCTGAAAATCGCAGTAGGTGTCAGAACACCTGTTCTCCCGACGTTTATTTCTATATCAAGAAGCTCAGTCGGTTTTTCCTCCGGAGGATACTTATATGCTTCAGCCCATCTTGGAAACTTTGCTGTACTTCCGAGAGCCTTCCTGGTCTCGAGGTCATTTATTTTCACTACGGCACCGTCGATCTGGAAAGAAAGCTCGCCGCGTCTGTTTCCGATCTCTTCGATCTTTTCTATTATTTCGTTAGCGCTGCTGCAAACGTAGTAGAACGGCAGAACCGAAAAACCAAGCTCGCTCAGAAGCTCAAGAGACTGTTTGTGAGTCGAAACGTTTTCGCCTTCGATCTGCTGGATATTGAAAACAAAAATATCAAGACTGCGTTCTTTTGTTATTTCTGAGTTTTTCTGACGCAAAGAGCCTGCTGCAGCATTGCGAGGATTTTTAAAGGTTTTTTCGCCCTTTTCTTCCTGGCTTTCTGTAAGCTTCTCAAAGCTCTCTATTGACATAAAGACTTCTCCGCGTACCTCAAGATACGGTATCGGCCTTCTGAGCTTTTTCGGAAGGCTTTTGATTGTTTTAAGATTGTCAGTTATATCCTCACCGACAGAACCGTCGCCGCGTGTTGAACCTCTGACAAAAACACCGTTTCTGTATTCGGCTGAAACAGACAGTCCGTCTATCTTTGGCTCGACCGTGTATTCGGGAGAGTCCGCCGTTTCCCTTACCCTTCTGTCAAATTCAATTATTTCTTCGTGAGAAAAGCTGTCGTGAAGACTTTCCATAGGTACCTGATGAACGACCGGAGAAAACTTTTCCGCTGCCTCGCCTCCTACTCTGAGTGTTGGAGAATCAGGTGTCTGAAGCTGAGGATAATCTGATTCGATTTTTTCAAGCTCCCTTAGCAGCATGTCATATTCGTAGTCGCTTATCTCCGGGGCATCCATATTATAATAGCGGTTGTTATGATAGTTGATTTTTGTACGGAGATCTTCCGCTCTTGCTTTTATTTCGTTTATATCCATGTAAAGCACCTCTTTATGATAGAGTTTTTGCAAAGCCGACAATTATCGGCATTGTCAGAACTGAAGAAATAGTTGATAATGTAACGAGATTGACTGATAGGGAAGTGTCATTGTCAAATTTTGCGGCAAACATAGTGGTCGCAGCAGCTGCAGGGGCGCTTGCGGCAATAACACAGGAGACCAGAACAGATCCCCTTATACCGCAAACCATCATTCCTCCGAACGCAAGCACCGGTATCACAATGAGTCTGAATAAAACACATACAAAGCTTTTTCCGTCTTTGAAAGCTTCAGTAATTTTTGATTGAGACAAATAATAGCCTATAACCATCATGGGCAGCGGTGTATTGAGGTTGGCTATGAATCCTATGGGTTTTGTAATGATTTCAGGTACAGGAACTGACAGAAGGAATAATACCAGACCTACTGCCATACCGATTATGCATGGATTCAGTATTATCTTTAGCAGAGACATTTCTTTCCCGCTGCCTCCCGACAGCCATACTCCGAATGTCCACATTATTACATTGAAAATAACGATATAGACCGCTCCGAAGAATACGCCGTCAGAACCGAGAAGTGCCTGCTGCATTGGAAGCGACATATATCCGCAGTTGGAAAAAATGAGTGCAAATCGGTAAACTCTTTCCTTTTCAGGCTTTTTGTCATGAAAAACAAGCATGGCGATAACTATTGTAATAATGTGTATAGAAAGAGCTGCTGCAGCGGTAGTCAGGAGTCCTCCGAGCATTGCGCTGTCAAAGGGTCTGATAAAATTCTGGACTATAACACAGGGACTGACTATATACAAAACTATGTCCGTTATTGCCTTAACGGCTTTTTCATTTAGCATTTTTATCTTACCGCACAGAAAGCCGAGCGATATCAGAATAAAAAGCTCAAGCACCTGAGTGCCTACAGTAATAAAATTATCAAACATTTTTCTTTCCTGTCTATTATTCCTTATAATCTGTTTTTAAAGTCATCATATCCGAATTTTCTTAAAAGCTCTGTTTCACCGTTTCTATGAAGAATCCATATTGACGGCAGAGGCATCCCGTTAAAAGTATTGTTTTTGACTGTTGTATACATCGCCATATCGGTAAAAACAAGCTTATCTCCCACCAATAAAGGAGAGTCAAAGGAATAGTCGCCTATAACATCTCCTGCAAGGCATGTAGGACCGCCGAGTCGGTATGTGAATTGTTTTTCTCCCGGTTTTCCTGAACCTATGATAAAAGGTCTGTATGGCATTTCAAGTACATCAGGCATATGACATGCTGCAGAGGTATCAACAATGGCAAGCTCCATACCGTTTATTGTAAGATCAAGAACAGTACATACGAGGAATCCGGCGTCGATAGCTACTGCTTCTCCGGGTTCGATAAATACTTCAAGATCATACTTTTCTTTTATATGACGGATCATGTCAACAAGCTTATCAACATCATAATCCGGTTTTGTTATATGGTGACCTCCGCCGAAATTGAGCCATTTCATGTTGTACAGATATTTTCCGAATTTTTCTTCGACTACTGCAAGGGTCCTTTCAAGTGTATATGCTCCTTGCTCGCACATGGTATGGAAATGAAGGCCGCTTATTCCTTCAAGCTCGTTTTCTTCAAAATTTGCAAGCGTGATCCCGAGTCTTGAATTAGCAAAGCAGGGATTATAGATATCTGTTTCTATTTCGCTGTATTCAGGGTTTATTCTTAGACCAAAAGAAACCTCGGGATGCTCTGATGCTTTTTCTCTGAAATGCTTCCATTGTGAAAATGAATTAAAAACTATATGGTCACAGAATGTCAGCAATTCTTCAAGATCCTTTTCCTTGTATGCGGGCGAAAAAACATGGATCATAGTGCCGGGCATCTCTTCATGAGCAAGTCGGGCTTCGTAAAGACCGCTGGCTGTAGTTCCGCTGATATACTTTGAGATCAGGGGATAGGTCTTGTAATTGGAGAAGGCTTTTTGTGCAAGCAAAACATGACATCCGCTCTTTTCTTCCACTTTTTGCAGTATTTCAAGGTTATTGATGAGTGCGGCCTCGTCAATAACATAGCAGGGTGTCGGCAAGGCTGACAGTATTTCTGTTGTATTCATTTTTATCCTCCGTATTATCAAGGTGAACGATTAGATTATAACATAATTTATTATTTCTTTCCAGTGTTATTTAAAATAATCACCTGTTGTATTGTATTGCATTTCAGACGGAAATGAAGTAAAATATAAACATCAGAAAAGGAAAGGCAGGATCGGACAATGGAAAAAGTCATTTATGCTGCACCATGTCTTTTCGGCATTGAAGGAATATGTGCCGACGAGCTAAAAAGAATGGATATTCAAGGCGTTCGCGCGGAAAACGGAAGAGTACTGTTCGAGGGCGATGAAAAGACGATGGCGCGGGCTAACCTCTGTTCAAGATATGCTGAAAGAATACAAATACTTATGGGAGAGTTTACTGCAACTTCATTTGACGAATTATTTGAAGGTGTCAGGAAGCTTCCGTGGGAAAACTATATCAGGAAGAACAATGCTTTTCCCGTCAAGGGGCACAGCATATCCTCTAAACTTGCGAGTATTCCTGATTGCCAGAAGATAATAAAAAAAGCTGTTGTTGATCGTTTATCGGAAAAATACGGTATAAAATGGTTTGATGAATCTGATGCAAAATGTCAGATATCATTTCTTATAATGAAGGACAAGGTCAGCATAATGTTAGACACATCAGGTGAGGGTCTGCACAAAAGAGGTTATCGCAGAGATTCCACTGTAGCTCCTATAAAGGAAACTCTTGCTGCAGCTATGGCGGATATGTCGCATGTTCGTCCGTTTTCAACTGTTATTGATCCTTTCTGCGGCTCCGGTACGATACTTATCGAATCCGCATTAAAAGCTCTGAATATTGCTCCGGGTCTTCGGCGCAGGTTTTCAGCAGAGCTGTGGTCAAGTGTACCGGTCGAGATCTGGTCACAGGAAAGGGAAAGAGCTTTTGATCTGATAAACAAGGATGCTGAATTTGAAGCATTCGGATATGATATTGACGAATCTGCCGTTGAGCTAACAAAATCAAATGCTTACAAGGCCGGAGTAGAAAAGAGGATTCATTGCGAGGTCAGGAATATAAAAGATTTCAGAAGTGACTGTGAGCGTGCGGCAGTCATTACAAACCCGCCATACGGAGAACGTCTGCTCGACGCACAGCAGGCAAGACAGCTCTACTCGGTAATGGGCAGGGTGTTTGAAAAACGTTCCGGATGGAGCTATACCATAATAAGTCCTGACGATCAGTTTGAATCCACATTCGGAAGACAGGCAGACAAGCGTCGTAAGCTCTACAACGGAATGATAAAATGTCAGGCATATATGTATTTTAAAAGGTGATCTGTCAATGCTGATAAAAACAAAACGGCTGACTCTGGAGCCTCTTTCGGTCAGGCATTTTGAGTCAACCAAGGTATATTCAACAGATCCTGAAAACACAAGAATGATGTGTTTCCTTCCCTGTGACAGCGTAGAGGAAGTGTTGGATTATCTGAAAAAATGTGATATACAGTGGTCAGCAAATGCTCCTGAATATCTTGATGCAGCCCTGATACTTGACGGTGAACATATAGGTGCTGTCAGTATTGAGATACTTGAAGATGGTTCGATCGGTGAACTTGGATGGATAATCAGAAAAAACTACTGGGGCAAAGGATATGCAGTCGAAGGAGCCGAGGCTTTTATCGGATATTTTAAGGAACGCTTTGGTATAACACATTATATTGCTCATTGTGATGCTGATAATACTGCCTCGATCAGAGTGATGGAAAAACTCGGAATGGATCTTAAAGACCGATATTACGGGAGGAAAAACAGAAACTCGGAAAACATATGCTATGAATGTCTTTATGAATTGTTTGTATGATATATTGGAGGGGTGGTAGAATTGTCATTTGCTCATTTGCATGTACATACGGTTTATAGTCTGCTTGACGGCGCATGTCGTATCGATGAGCTTATGCAGCAAGTACATGAGCTTGGCCAGGACAGTATTGCTATTACTGACCATGGAGTCATGTACGGTGTTGTAGAATTCTACAAGGCTGCAAAGAAAGCCGGTGTTCATCCTGTTATCGGATGCGAGGTATATGTTGCTCCTCGTTCGCGGTTTGAACGTGTTTCCGATATAGACAGGGAGAGTCGCCATCTTGTACTGCTTTGTGAAAACACTACCGGATATCACAACCTTATAAAGCTTGTTTCCCTTGGCTTTACAGAAGGCTTTTACGGAAAACCAAGGGTTGATAAAGAGCTGCTTGAAAAATACCATGAAGGTCTTATTGCTCTGTCAGCTTGCCTTGCCGGAGAAATACCCCGCTGCCTGAGATACGGCGATTATGAGGGAGCAAGAAAGACAGCATGTGAATACAGGAGCATTTTCGGGGAAAATAATTATTATCTTGAGCTTCAGGATCATGGGATAGAAGCTCAGAAAATGATCAATCCTCAGATAATAAAGCTATCACGTGAGCTTGATATTCCGCTTGTCGCAACGAATGACTGTCATTACACCAAAAAAGAGGACAGTGATATACATAACATACTCTTGTGTATACAGACAAATCATACTGTAGAAGAAAAGAACCCAATGGCTTTTCCGACTGAGGAATTCTACGTAAAAAGCGAGGATGAAATGCGTTCGCTTTTTTCTGATGTACCTGAGGCTCTGGAAAACACATACAAAATAGCTCACAGATGTAATGTTGAGCTTGAATTCGGCGTTCTTAGGCTTCCTAATTTTGATGTTCCTGACGGACGTGATCATTATGAGTATTTCAGATCACTTTGCTACGAGGGACTGTATCGGAGATACGGTAAGGAAGTAGGAGCAGATAAGAAAGAACGTCTTGAATATGAGCTTTCTGTTGTACATTCAATGGGTTATGTGGATTATTATCTGATCGTAGCAGATTACGTTAATTACGCCAAATCACATGGTATTCCTGTGGGTGCAGGAAGGGGATCAGGTGCAGGTTCCATAGCTGCATATTGTATAGGTATTACGGAAATAGATCCCATAAAGTACGATCTGCTTTTCGAGCGCTTCCTCAATCCCGAAAGAGTAAGTATGCCCGATTTCGATGTAGATTTCTGTACTGAGCGGCGTCAGGAAGTAATTGATTATGTGATCGAAAAATACGGCAGCGATCATGTTTCCCAGATAATCAGTTTTGGCACAATGGCTGCAAGAGGAGCTGTAAAAGATGTAGGCAGAGCACTTGCGATACCTTATAATGTTTGTGACAAGGTTTCTAAGCTTATCCCGAGAGATCTTGATATAACGATTTCAAGAGCTCTCAGCAGTTCTAAGGAGCTTAAAGAGCTGTATGAATCAGATGCTAAGATCAGAGAGCTTATAAACACTGCTATGAAGCTGGAAGGCACGCCTAAGAACACAACGACTCATGCTGCCGGTGTGGTTATTACAGAGCTTCCGTTATCAGACTATATTCCTCTTGCAAAAAATGATGATACGATCGTTACACAGTATACAATGACGGAGCTTGATGAATTAGGACTTCTGAAAATGGATTTTCTCGGGTTGAGAAATCTTACTGTATTAAAGGCAGCCGAAAACATGATACACCGCAAGATCCCGGATTTTTCAGTGGACAGAATACCTGATGATGACAAGTGTGTTTTTGCAATGTACAGCAGGGCTGATACTGACGGAGTTTTTCAGTTTGAATCGCGCGGAATGAAAAGTGTTCTTGTAAGGCTCCGACCTGAAAATCTTGAGGATATAATAGCTGTTATTTCCCTTTACCGTCCCGGGCCCATGGACAGCATTCCGCGCTATATTGAAAACAGACATCATCCCGAAAAAATCACATATCTGCATCCGCTTCTCGAGCCGATCCTCAGTGTTACATACGGCTGTATCGTTTATCAGGAACAGGTAATGCAGATATTCCGGAGTCTTGCAGGATATTCTCTCGGACGTGCAGATATAGTACGGCGTGCCATGGCAAAAAAGAAGAAGCATGTTATGGAGGAAGAAAAACAAATATTCGTCAGTGGTCTTACAGATGAAGACGAAAATATTATTGTTGAGGGATGTATCAGGAGGGGAGTCCCTGAAAACATCGCTCTTCAGATCTTTTCCGAAATGGAAAGCTTTGCTTCTTATGCCTTCAATAAAGCTCATGCTGCTGCTTATGCTTATATTTCATACCAGACGGCTTATGTCAAGTATCATTATCCTTGCGAATTCATGGCTGCTCTGCTCACCAGTGTTCTTTCAGACAGCGGCAAGGTCGCTGCATATATAGATGAATGCTCCGCCGCCGGCATCAAGGTGCTTCCTCCTCATGTCAATGACAGTGAGGCTGGTTTTACTGTCGGAGGAAAGGACATACGCTTTGGTCTTCTTGCCGTAAAAAGCCTCGGAAGAGGACTGATAGACAAAATAATAGCAGAACGTAAAAACGGAAAATTCAGATCATATTATGATTTCTGCAGCCGTGTTTACGGGAAGGAGCTTAACAAACGCGCACTTGAAAACCTGATCCGCTGCGGCTCTCTGGACGGACTCGGTGCGAACCGGCGTCAGATGCTTGTGGTATTGCCGATGTACCTCGATTATATTCAGAAGGAAAAGGATCTTCTCTCAGGCGGACAACTCAGTCTTTTTGCTGACGAAGACAGTTCGGGAGAAGTTAATGCTCCTGCGCTTCCGGCTATACCGGAATATGAAAGATCAGAGCTGCTTGCAATGGAAAAAGATGTTGCCGGCATATATTTCAGCGGTCATCCGATGTCAGTTTATGATGATATCGGTGCTGCTTTGGGGACAGATTCCATATCCGCCGTAACATCCGACGAAAACGATCTTTACCCGGATGGTAAGAAAATCGATATTCTGGCAATGATAGCTGCTGTCAAGCTTAAAAACACAAAAAACGGAGCAAGAATGGCTTTTGTTGGTATCGAAGACAAATACGGAGCTGTTGAAATGCTTGTTTTTCCCAAAACATTGGATATGTACGGTGCTTATATTACAGAGGGCAATGCTGTCAGAATAATCGGTACAGTCAGCCGACGTGACGAGGATACCGTCCAGATAATATGTGATAAGGTGCTTGGTATTCCGTTAAACCCTGCATCAGCAAGGAATTCGCGCGGTACTATGCCGGAAACGAGAAAAACTCCGGCAGGTCTGTATCTCAGGATACCGGACAATAGTTGTGAAGAATACAAACGGGCTATGCAGATCATAGATATTTTTGATGGAGTCGAACCTCTTTATATCTATTTCACAAAAGAAAAAAAGCTTTGGAGGGCACCTCAGAAGCTCAGAGTCGATGCAAATCCGGTTATGATAAATGAGCTGAAAAAACGTATCGGCGAAGACAATGTTTCACTTGTCCGTTCAGAAAGAAACTGATCGGGATTTTAGAAATTATTTAGAAATTCTTCTTGATTATTACTAAAAAGAAGTATATAATATAAGTGTTATTGTTGTGCATTATGCCCGAAATATTAGTTGTAAAAACATAAAAACTGTCCTTTTTATGCGGAGGTGGTAATACGTGAGTTCTGACCCTTATGGTAATCGATCAAATCAAAAAACATATGATACGGCTTTCAGCGTATTGCCGCAGTCTGCCGCATCCGGAAAGGACAGATCCGATGGTAAACTACTATAAAACGATCAACGGAAGAATAGAAGAGATCAGAGAATATGAACAGGGATGCTGGGTCAATTGTGTTGCACCTGACGATGATGAGGTTCAGTATCTTCTTGATTTTTTCGATATTCCTCCGGAACTGTTAAGAAGCGCACTTGATGACGAGGAATCTGCACATATTGACAGTGAAGATGATACTACTCTTATTATCATAGATGTTCCTGTTGTTGAAAGAGTTTCTGGGAATATTACCTATTCAACAATGCCTATCGGTATTATGATAACGAAAAACAATGTTATTACAGTTTCTCTGAAAGAAAGCACGATCCTTACTGAGTTTTCCGAAGGTGTCGTAAGAAACGTAATGACAAACTATAAAACTCATTTTGTTCTGCATATTATGCTGCGAATGGCTACCAAATATCTCCAGTACCTTAAACAGATCGATAAAATAAGCAACCGTATTGAACGTCAGCTGAGAAAATCAGCTAAGAATAAAGATCTTAATCAGTTGCTTGATATTGAGAAATCACTCGTGTTTTTCTCATCATCCCTGAAGGCTGATGAGAATACACTTGAAAAGATAATGCGGGGTCGTCACCTTAAACTGTATGAGGAAGACCAGGATCTTCTTGAAGACGTTCTTATCGAAGTCAAGCAGGCAGTTGATATGGCTGCAACTTATCTTAACGTTCTTAACGGGACTATGGATGTATTCGCTTCCATTATATCGAATAACCTTAATGTCGTTATGAAAATACAGGCTTCCCTTACTTTGCTTGTATCTGTTCCGACCGTAGTATCGGGTATTTATGGAATGAACATAATCGGAGGACTTCCGTTTGATACGCTGTGGTGGTTCCCGATACTGATCTCTGCCTTAATGATGGCAGTTATGTACTTCATACTTAAAAAGAAGGATATGTTCTGAGTAAATAAATGAATAGATTCAGAGGAATACCGTAAATGTTTCCCATCCGCCCGACCGTGCCTCAGGCACGACCGGGCTATTAAATACTTGTTTTCAGTGGTGAATAAAAATGAATGAAGAAAAGCTTTTCCATCTTGATATACCTGTTTCGTTTAGTGTAAACTATGCTGTTTTACCCGGAGATCCGGGTAGGGTAGACCTTATCGCATCATATCTTGATGATCCTCAGTTCCTTGCTTACAACAGAGAATTTCGTTCTGTCGTTGGTGAACTTTGCAGAAAAAAAGTGATCGTAACATCTACAGGTATTGGCGGTCCTTCTGCAGCTATTGCACTTGAAGAATTATCAATGATAGGTGTTAATACAGCTGTTCGCGTTGGTACCTGCGGTGGAATGTCTCCTGCAGTGTCTCCGGGTGATCTGATTATTTCAACTGCCGCTGTTCGTATGGAAGGCACATCAAAGGAATACGCTCCTATAGAATACCCTGCTGTTGCGGATTTTAATGTTACATATGCTCTGGTCATGGCTGCAAGGGAGAATTCGTTTTCATTTCACACTGGAGTAACTCAAAGCAAGGATTCGTTTTACGGTCAGCACTGCCCGGAGTCAATGCCTGTTTCAAACGAGCTATTGAATAAATGGCAGGCGTGGAAAAAGCTTGGCGTTCTCGGCTCTGAGATGGAAGCTGCAGCATTGTTTACTGTCGGAGCTGTCAGAGGTGTAGCTGTCGGCTGTGTACTTAACACTATATGGAATCAGGAGATCTCCGCGTCCGGCGCTGTTTCATCTCCTGTAAAAAATATGGATCCTGCCGTTAAAACAGCTGTTACAGCACTCAGGATACTTTGTGGTGGCGAACATGGATAAAATAAAGCTGCTCGCTGTTGTCGGGCCAACGGCTTCAGGCAAGACTTCGCTTGCAGTAAAGCTTGCAAAGCATTTTGACGGTGAAGTCATCTCCGCTGATTCAATGCAGATATATAAGGGAATGGATATTGCTACAGCAAAACCCACAAAAGAGGAAATGTGCGGTATCCCTCATCATCTTACGGGATTTCTTGACCCTGGAGAGACTTTTTCCGTTTCTGATTATGTAGATATGGCTCATTCTGCAGCACGGGATATTTCCGTCCGGGGTAAGCTGCCGATTCTCTGCGGAGGAACAGGCCTTTATGTACGCAGCTTTCTTGAAAACATTACCTTTGCTGAAGATAAAGCCGATCCGCAGCTCCGGGAAGAGCTGAACAGAAGATATGAGATTGAAGGTGGAGAAGCACTTCTCTCTGAGCTTTCGGAATACGATCCCGAAACTGCTTCTGTGCTGCATCCCTCCAATTCTAAAAGACTAATCAGGGCTATCGAAATATACAAAACGACCGGTATGACTATGTCAGAAGCGGTTCGCCGCTCTCACAGTCAGCCGTCGCCATACGATGTGACTGCTATAGGGCTTACCTTTGCAGACCGACAGAAGCTTTACGACAGGATCAACAAAAGAGTAGATGTAATGATGGAAAACGGTCTGATAGAAGAAGCAAGGGAGTTTTATTCTTTACCGAAGGGAAATACTGCTTGTGCGGCTATAGGGTATAAGGAATTACTTCCTTTTCTCAAAGGTGAAATGTCTCTTGATGCTGTAACAGAAAAGCTGAAACAGGAAACAAGGCGATACGCTAAGCGACAGCTTACCTGGTTCAGACGTGACAAATATATAAAATGGATAGAAGCTGATCAGTGTAATGATGTTTTTGATAAGGCTATCGAACTAATAGAAGAAAAGCATTAATAATTTTACAATAACTGTTTACATTATAGCGTTAAAGTGATAAAATAAAAGTGTATTTTTTCTGAGATAATAGTTCCTGATAATGTATGATTAATATCAGGCCAAAATGACAGGAGAATGAAATGGAAAAAGACAAAACCCTTTTAGTCAAGCCGATCGTCGGAGCGGTAATGACAATATTGATTCTTTCTTATATTGTTTCGGTCGTGCTTAAGGCTAATTTTGTTCAGATAAAAACAGAATCTGCCAATATAATGACAGTTTCGGATTCTATTTCGTCAAAAGGATATTTTATTCGTGACGAACATCTTATCAGCTCAAAGGATGAGGGCTATATCTCATATGTATTTGATGACGGAGATAAAGTCTCAAAGAACGAGGCTGTAGCAAATGTTTATTCAAATTCGGAATCTGCAACCGTAAAGCAGCAGATGAACAGGCTTCAGTCTCAGATAGATAAGCTGAAAGTACTTGATAAAACTGGTTCTGCGATCAGTACAACTCCCGATGAGCTTGATAAAACCATAAGCGGAGATCTTTCAAAAATGAATCAGCTTGTTGATGACCGTGATTTCAAGTCCACTGGAAATACACTTGACAGTCTTCTCTATTCACTTAATGAACGTCAGATCGTTACCGGAAAAACTAACGGTTTTGAGTCAAAAATAAATGAGCTTGAAGCTGAGCTTGAAGAATTAAAAAAGACGCCTGCTGCATCTGCTAACGGAAAGGCTGTAAGATCTCCCTCAACGGGTTACTTTGTTTGTCAGGCAGACGGATATGAGGATATTTGTAAAACCGATGAGATCAACAGCATCATGCCCGGTGATTTATCATCCAGACTTGAAAAGAAAAAAGAAGTATCTTCGGATATTATAGGAAAAACCATTGAGGGAGTCTATTGGTACGTAGCCTGTGAAGTTAACGCTGAGGAAGCTCTGAAGATAAAAACATCCGAAAACCTGAGTATTGAGCTTCCCCTTGTAAACAACGAGCTTATTTCTGTTGAACTGGAATCAATCAATCAGAAATCCATGACCACCGATGCTGTTGTTATTCTCCGCGGCAGTTTTATGAATAAGGAAATGGCTCAGGTCAGATATGAAGATATTTCTGTTGTTGTAGAAACATACACCGGGATATATATCCCCAAAAAAGCTGTTCATGAATGCAATGTTGACTTTGAAATAAAAGATGAAAGCGGAAATAAAAAGACAGTTACAAAAACCGTTCCCGGTGTTTACATCAAAATAGGAAATGAGATACTTGTAAAACAAATATTCCCTGTCTATATGGGAGATGATTTTGTTATTTGCAAAAAAGCTCCCGATGATGACGATGCTGTTTCGAATGATACAGGCCCACTTAAACCATACGATAATGTTGTTGTGGAAGGAGCAAATCTGTATGACGGAAAAATTATCGACAGAACAAATCAAAAGACTTGATGATGTCCGTGCAAATTACTATGAGATACGCAGGAATATATCAGATGCCGCGCAGAAAGCCTGCAGAAAAGAAGATGATATAACCTTTCTTGCCGCCACTAAGACAGTTGAACCTGAGATAATCAATTACGCTGTTTCTCTGGGTCTGAAAAAAATCGGTGAGAATAAAGTTCAGGAACTTCTTTCTAAATATGATTATTATGATCTCGGACATGCCGACCTTCAGTTTATCGGACATCTCCAGACTAATAAAGTCCGTCAGATCGTTGGCAAAGTGTCAATGATACAGTCTGTTGACAGTATTAAGCTTGCAAAGGAAATATCAAGACAGTCTTTGATGAATGGTATTTCTACTGATATTCTCCTTGAAGTGAATATTGGAAGAGAAGAAAACAAATCAGGTGTTCTGAGTGAAAACCTCGATGAACTCATTGATTCTGTTCGTTTGATGGATGGTGTACATATACGAGGACTGATGTCGGTACCGCCTATATGTGACACTAAACAAGAAGTTTGCAAATTTTTTGATGATATGTACAAAATATTTATTGACATTTCGTCCAAAAAATTAGATAATGTAAGTATGGATTTTCTCTCGATGGGAATGTCCGATGATTATTCAGAGGCTATTCTGTGCGGCGCAAATATGATAAGAGTCGGATCAAGGCTCTTCGGTGCCCGGATATACAGATAACATTATAGGAGGAAAATAAAATGGCCGAATTTATTGGAAAGTTCAAAAGTATTCTTGGTAAGAGACCTGAGGAGGAGACATCATACGAGGATTACTATGATGATGCAGAAGAGCTGGAGGATGATGAACCCGCAGAACCTGCAAAAGCAGAGACAGAATCATCTTCTTCGGATAATGTTCTCCCGATGCGCGATTCATCAAGCGTTCAGTTCGTTCTCTTTAAACCTGAATCATTTGATAATACCGTAAAAGAAATGGCTGAAGAGCTCATGAGTGGTAATACTGTTATCCTCAATGTTGAGGATACAAACAAGGACGTATCCAGACGCATAATTGATTTTCTCGGTGGTGTTGCTTATGCCTGCAGAGGTAAGGTAAGCAAGGTCGCGGAGGATACATTCATAGCAATGCCCAGTAACGTTACTCTTTCCGGTCAGGATGCAATGGATGAAGTCGGAAGCGACAATGTATACTTCTGATTTTCAATTCACCGGCATTAAAATAGGAAAGGTGCAGATATCATGATAACACTCGAAAAAATAGAAAATGTGACGTTTCGCAAGGCAGGATTCAGCGGCTATAAAATTGAAGATGTCGATGAATTTGTTGATAAAGTTATTGAAAAGGTAAAAGCTCTGGAGCATGAAAACAGAGAACTCAGCAGCCGTGTGGAAACACAGGATAAGGATATTGTAAAATTCAAGGAAAAAGAAGAGAGCGTTCAGAATGCTATCATTTCAGCCGAAATGACTGCAAAGAAAATAGTTATGGAAGCAACTATGAAATCTGACGAAAAGCTTTCTGAGTCCAAGGAAGAAGCGGAGAAGATTGTACGAGAAGCAGAGGAACATGCAAAACGCGTAAGAGCTGAAGCTGATGCAAAGGCCGAGGAGCTTATGAATGTTGCTCTCAGAGAGTCTTCCGCTAAAATTGAAGAGAATAACGAAATACTTGAGCAGCAGAAAAAGAATATCATCAGACTGATGGGTGAAGCTAACAAATTCAGGAATTCTCTGATACAGTCTTACAAAGAGCATCTCAAAGTTATCAATAATATGTCAAAAGCTGATGACTTTAAAAAGCAGCAGAAAGAGATGGACGAAAACTATAAGCTGATGCACGGAAACGGTCCGATGACTCTTGGTTCTGAGTCTGCTGCAAAAGAGGAGTCTACTGAGGAAGAATCAGAAGCTTCTGATGCAGTAACAAATTCTGCTGAAGATAGGGAAGAACTGACAGCTTCTGCAGCTCCTGTTGAGGAAGATACCACTGTCTCTTTAGTGTCTTCCGACAGTACAGAGATCAAGAATAATGTTCAGGAGACTGTTTCTGATAGTGATCATAAAGCTTCTGAAGAAGAATTAAAATCTGAGGAGCCTGAAAAAGAACAGGAGGATAATGTAGTCTTCTTTACCGGCGCTCAGGACAGCGAAAAAACCGTTAGCGACAACAATCGTCAGCCTATAGTTTTTGAATCTTCACGACCCGAAACAGTATCAGGTATGCTCAAAGTAGAGGATACCGCTGTTCCATACAATAAAAAGAATAAACACAAAAAGAGAAGATAATGCTTCCTTAGTATCCGACACAACTGTGTCGGATATTTGGATTGTAATATCAGAAAGAGGAGAGGAAAACAAATGTCTCAGGATTATAACAGCACACTAAATTTGCCGAAAACAGAATTTCCCATGAGAGCAGGACTTCCAAAATCTGAGCCTGTAACTCTTAAACGCTGGCAGGACACAAATGTTTATGAAAAGCTTATGGAACATAATGAAGGAAAGCCTCTTTATGTTCTTCATGATGGTCCTCCATACGCTAATGGTGATATTCACCTTGGTCATGCGCTAAACAAGACTCTTAAGGACATTATTGTAAGATATAAGAATATGACAGGATTCAAATCGCCTTACGTTCCCGGATGGGATACTCATGGTCTCCCCACAGAGCTTAAAGCCCGTAAGAAAGCAGGCGTAAGCAGCAGTGAGGCAATGTCAGTCGTTGAGCTCAGAAAGATCTGCCGTGAATTTGCTCTATCTTATATTGACGGACAGCGTGAGCAGTTCAAGCGTCTTGGCGGCATAGGTGAATGGGATAATCCTTATATTACTCTCACACATGATTTTGAAGCAAAACAGATAGAAATATTTGCAGAAATGGCTGATAAGGGCTACATCTACAGAGGTCTGAAGCCTGTATACTGGTGCCCTGATTGTCAGACAGCTCTGGCGGAAGCTGAAATAGAGTATGCAGAGGATCCATGTCATTCTATATACGTAAAATTCAAAGTTACTGATGATCTCGGAAAGCTTTCTGTTCTTGGTGCTGATCTTAAAAACACATATTTTGTAATATGGACAACAACTACATGGACGCTTCCTGCAAACGTAGCGATCTGTGTTGGTCCGCGCTTCAACTATAGTCTTATAAAGTGCGGCAATGAATATTATGTTATGGCTGAGGAACTTTGTGCTGCTGCAATGGAGGCTGCCGGCAAAGAAGACTATGAGGTCATAGGTACTCTCAAGGGCAGTGAACTTGAGTATATGAAAACTGCTCATCCGTTTATTGATCGTACTTCACTTGTAATTGTCGGCGATCATGTTACTCTTGAATCCGGTACAGGCTGTGTTCATACCGCTCCCGGTCATGGTGTGGATGACTATAATGTCTGCCGAAATTATCCGGAACTGCCCATGGTAGTACCGGTAGATTCAAAGGGCTACCTTACAGAAGAAGCCGGAATGTTTGCAGGACTCAAAACCGAGGATGCAAATAAGCCCATTGCTGAATATCTGGAAGAAAATAATTATCTTTTCGCTCTGAAAAAAATAATCCACCAGTATCCTCATTGCTGGAGATGTAAACAGCCTGTCCTTTTCAGAGCTACAAAACAGTGGTTCTGCTCCGTTGATGATATAAAGGATGCTGCGATCAATGAGATAAAGAATATCGAGTGGGTACCGGCATGGGGCGAAGACAGGATCTCATCCATGATCCGTGAGCGTAAAGACTGGTGTATCTCACGTCAGAGAAAATGGGGCGTACCGATACCGATCTTCTTCTGCAAGCAGTGCGGCGAGCCTGTTCTTGATAAAGCTGCTATGCTTCATGTTTCAAAGCTATTTGCTGAATCCGGCTCTGATGTATGGTATGAAAAGGATGCTATGGAGCTTATCCCGGAAGGACTCAAATGCAGTAAGTGCGGATATACTGAATTTGATAAGGAAAAGGATATAATGGATGTATGGTTCGATTCCGGTGTTACGCATGCTGCGGTTTGCGGAATGCGTCCTTATCTCAAACATCCGGCTGATCTGTATCTTGAAGGTTCAGACCAATACAGAGGATGGTTCCAGAGCTCTCTTCTTACTTCCGTTGCAGCTCTCGGAAAGGCACCTTATAAGTCGGTTGTAACTCATGGCTGGGTCGTTGACATGGAAAAGAAAAAGATGTCAAAATCCGCCGGAAACGGTATGTCTCCTGCACAGATAATAGACCAGTATGGTGCTGATATCCTTCGCCTTTGGGTCGCTTCGTCGGACTACCATGCAGACGTAAGAATATCCAAGGAGATACTCACACAGCTTAGTGAAGCTTACAGAAAGATAAGAAACACTGCCCGTTATATTCTTGGTAATATCTGTGATTTTGATCCCGATAAGGATTCAGTTTCTGTTGATGAGCTTTTGCCGATCGACAAATGGGCTCTTATGAAGCTCGACGAGCTTAACGACAAGGTTCGTCATGGTTATGATACCTATGATTTCCATGTAGTATATCAGGCTATCCACAATTTCTGTGTTGTGGATATGAGTAACTTTTATTTTGATGTTCTGAAGGACAGACTTTATACTGAAAAGGCAGACGGAAAGGAACGCCGCGCTGCTCAGACTGCGATCTACATGATACTCGACGCAATGACGAGGCTTGTTT
Source organism: uncultured Ruminococcus sp. (assembly GCA_902803385.1). Lineage (GTDB taxonomy): Bacteria > Bacillota > Clostridia > Oscillospirales > Acutalibacteraceae > UBA1213. The sequence goes on along the minus strand of CADCPT010000285.1, from coordinate 1,622 downwards.
CTCCTGTGCTTGTATATACGTCTGATGAGATCTGGCAGTATATGCCTCATTCTTCAAGTGTAAACGCTGAAAATGTCGTTTTCAATGATATGCCGGAAAAGACGGGTGTGAAGCTTGATGAAGGCTTTATAGCAATGTGGGATCGTATTCATGAGACAAGAGATATCGTAAAAAAAGCTCTTGAAGTAGTTATTAAGGATAAGACCCTTCGTTCATCACTTGAAGCTAAGGTCACTCTTACCTGTGGCGGAGAACAGTATGATTTCTTAAAATCTGCTGAATCCGAGCTTGCAGCAGCATTTATAGTATCTGCTGTTGAGATAGTAAAGGCAGATGTTAACGAGCTTTCTGTAGAAGTAACTCATGCAGAGGGCGAAAAGTGTGAACGCTGCTGGATATACAGTGCTACCGTTGGTACCAATGCAGCTCATCCTACGCTCTGCAGCCGCTGTGCAAGTGTTATTGAGTCCCTCGGACTTAATATTTGAATTTAATCTGGGCTGTCACAATAATGCTGACCCATCTGCCCGACCGCACCTCAGGTGCGATCGGGCTATTCGATGTGTACAACATTTAAGTTTATCCTTTTGACAACCTCTTCATTATCTTACAGGAGTTGATGATATTGGCATTAGCAATTACTGCTGTTTTTTCTATACTTATCATTGTAATTGACCAGATAATCAAATACTTTATTTATAATTCACTGTCTCCTAACGGGGTCAAAGAAGTGATACCAGGTCTTTTTTCTTTGGTTTATTCAGAGAACAGAGGGGCAGCTTTTGGTGTATTCCAGAATGCAACGATCATTTTTTCTGTAATCACCGTTGTTCTTGTTGCTGTCTTCCTTTACCTTCTCATTTCAAAAAAATTCACCGGAAAGCTTTTTACTGCTTCAGTTATTCTGATAATAGGCGGCGGCATCGGTAACCTTATCGACAGGATATTCAGAGGCTTTGTGATAGATTATCTTTCAGTATCGTTTTTCCCCCCTATATGCAATTTTGCAGACTACTGTATCACTGTAGGTGCAGCTCTTCTTATTATTTCCATTCTTTTCCTTTCAGAAAACAGAAAGAAGCTTGCCGAGGATAAGAATAGTGAAGACGATTCTTTAGTGGAAACTGTTAATTCAGAAACTGACGGTGATACAGATGAATGAACTGGAGCTTACTGTTCCTGAGAAAGATAATGGTGTCCGTATTGATGCGTTCATTGCTGCGAATACGGAAGACCTTACCCGTAATGCCGTTCAGAGACTGATCGAGCAGGGAAATGTGTTTGTGAATAATATTACTGCAAAAAAAAATACCCGTCTTAAAACGGGAAATAGTATATATATTGAAATACCTGCCCCGGAACCTTCGGAAGCATTTCCGGAGAACATCCCGCTTGATATTGTTTATGAGGATGATGATCTTCTTGTTGTTAATAAACCTAAGGGAATGGTCGTACATCCTGCCGCGGGTCATTTAAGCGGAACGCTCGTTAATGCGCTCCTTTACCACTGCGGTGACAGTTTGTCAGGTATAGGCGGAGTTGCGCGTCCCGGAATCGTACATAGGATCGATAAAGACACAAGCGGACTTCTTATCGTTGCCAAAAATGATTTTGCTCATCTG
>CADCPT010000284.1 GCA_902803385.1 uncultured Ruminococcus sp. | reverse complement strand
TGCAATGGTAATGGCATATTACGATAAATGGATACCTCTCGAACAGGTAAGAGCCGACTGCGGCGTTTCCCGTGACGGCTCAAATGCTAAGAATATTTCAAGGGCGGCAAAAAGCTACGGCTCCACTTGATCTTTCAGCTTATGTTAATAAGGCTATAGACGAACCAGTTGACGAGCCTTCTGATGAACCCGCAGAAAATGACGAGCCGTCAGGTAATAATACTCCTGTAAATAACGACACACCCTCACAGCCCTCAACTCCTGTCAATGTTCCAGCAACAGGCAGTGATGATGCGGCAGCTTTTGCAGCGGTAGTAATGCTTCTTGCAGCTGCGGCAGCCGTATCGGCTTATAGGGCAAGGAAAAGGCTGAGATAAGCTGAAATATACCATAACCAAAAGCGAAAAATATCAGTGGATAACTGAACAGAACCAATTTGCTTCTGATATACATCAGCAGGGTACCCGATAAAACCGAGTACCCTGCTTTTTTCTTTTATCACTCCAATGAAATTATCGTAAGCTCAATTTTGCTTTTTTGCCCGCTTTCGCTGCTTTCATCATCTTTAGAGCTTTCGCTTTGCGTGAATTTTTCTTCATTATTTTGTAAATCAGGCTGTTTTTCTTCTGAAATTTTTTTACTCGTCAATAGCACCCAGCTTTTTCAGTGTACTGACAATACCTATAACATCCTTTTCTATACTTGCTGGAGGTGCTTTATATTTCGATGTCATTGCATTAATTATTTCCTGTTCAAAATGTCATCCCTCAGAATATCAAGCACAAAGCTGATCTTTTCATTTTCTGTTCCTGATTCCAAAAATCTTTTGTTTAATTTCATATTTCTTATCAATCCCTTTTTAAAAAACAAAAACTACGATGAATATTTCAACGAAACAGGGTATCCGAAAACCAGATACCCTGCGAAAATACCGAAATAATCATTAGCTGTCAATGGAAAGCTTATCCACCTTGAGATACTCACGGGGATTTTCAGTATCTCTCAGCTTGCCGTCAACATACTCAAAGGTTTCAAGTCCTCCTGCAACACGAATACAGAGCTTGCCTTCCTCTACCGTCCATCTGAAATCAATATCGTTGCCGCTTTCATATCTGTACTTGCCTGTGCCATTATCATAAATCTCGAAAGCGTAATAAGTTCCGCCGACATTGTATTCCCATGAACCGAAAAATGCAGAATATCCTGAATAATCGGAAGTTTCTGCTTCTGTATCAGCATCTGTCTTTGTATCGACATACAGCGTATCGACCTTGATATATTCACGGGAATTTTCCGTATCCTTCAGCCTGCCGTCAACATACTCAAAGGTCTCCAGACCGCCTAACGCACGAAGGCAAAGCTTGCCCTCTTCTACTGTCCATCTCAGATCAATATCGTTGCCGCTTTTATATCTGTATTTGCCCGTTCCGTTCTCATAAAGCTCAAAGGCATAGTATTCATCTGCTACTGCATGCTCCCATGAGCCGAAAAATGCAGCATATCCAGAATAATCTTTGCTTACTTCATCTGTGGAGCCGACAGACTCTTCCGTGCTTTCCTCAGTTGAATCTTCTTTACTCTCCTCAGAAACTTCGGTTTTGCTTTCCTCTGATGATTTGCTATCCTCAGCAGATTTTGTTTTGCTTTCCTCGGAGGTTTCTGAATTGCTTTCATCCTTTGAAGATGATGCAGATGACGCAGAGCTTTCCTGTCCGTTTTCATTTCCTGCGCATCCTGCACCTACGCTGGCGATCATTGCCGCTGCCATCAACACAGCGATCACCTTCCATATTTTTGAGCTCATAATATCATTCCTTTCATAATTTTGTTTTAAGCCAATATTTTTGCTTATACGCAGATTATAACATGTAAGCGTAACAAATCCGCAACAAATCAGAACCGTTTTCAAAGATTTTTATATTTTTGATTGAAAATTCTAACGTTGTTTTCGCTGTTTTTTTAGGTGTTGTGCACACTTATCAGTTATTATTTCTTCGTTACACCCTCGCCGTAAATAGTCGTCCAGTCGTCCTTCATGGAAATAGCAGTATAGCCGTTTTCCTCGCAGGTCTTACGCATCTTGTCAGCCTTTTCGACATTGCCGTTTTCACGCTCCGTATCGTCACAGCAGAGCATAAAGGCTGCGCTCTTGTACTTATTGTTGTTGATCGTGTAATTCGCCATAGCTGCGTCGCCGCCGCTGTTGCCAAATGCAAGAACGGGCTGAACGCCGATCTCCTGCTCGATTACAGTTACCTTATTGGTTTTCAGGTTCTTTATCATAAACTCTCCGCCTGTAACGAGCTGATCGTCCTTGGCGAAGGTATAATCAAGACCGTCAGTATCGCCCTGACCCGTAGCGACAAGGCTTTCGTCTGAGCCGATCATCTGTGAAAGCGGGATTTTTACAGTACCCTCGGCAAGTCCTCTTGTGATAAGTCTGTCTGTGCCGCTTACGATATAGACCTTGAAGTCATTAGCTATAAGATAATCAACTACTTCGAGCATCGGCTTGTAGAATGCCTGACCGTTTGTCATACCCTCATAGCCCTCCATCGGCTGATCTCTGTATGCTTTTACATAAGCGTCAAATTCGTCGATGGTCATACCCTTGAAGGCAGTAGCTACTGCCGTGCCGTGCTTAACGTCAAGACCGCTCGGGTATTCGCCTGTTTCAAAATAGGTCTTGATTATTTCACAGGTTTCCTTTTCTTCCTTGCTTGCCTTATCCTTATAATCGGGATCCTCCATTACTCTGTGGTACAGCAGCTTGTGGTCGAAATAGCCGGGGTCGGTCTCGCAGCAGAGTGTTCCGTCCATATCAAATACTGCGATACGGTTCTCAACGGGGATGAAGTCTGCACTGCTTTCATCAGTAATGTTTTTAATATAGTCGGTAAGCTGGGATTTGAGCGGTGCGGAATCTGTCCAAAGAGAAAGTGCGTTTGCAGATGTATCTGTACCTGTCTTTTCGCCTGTCTGCGTATCGGTCTCGACCTTCTTGATAGCGTCGTCAACATTCTTTGCAAGCTCCATGCTCTGGAAGTCGCTGTTATCGGACAGCTCAAGATCAAAT
>CADCPT010000283.1 GCA_902803385.1 uncultured Ruminococcus sp. | reverse complement strand
GTTAAGAGAAGCCTTTACTATAGCAAGGTGTCCTTGGCTGCCTGAAATCGTTCGTTCAAATTGTGTCAAGTAATATTGACAATTTCACAACAGAGGGGAACACCTCAAAAAAATAAAAGGAGCGAATCAAAATGAAAACAACCGTAATTCTTAAAAAGGACAACACAGTAAACCAGAATAAAAACAAGGAGTGTATCGAAATGAAAAGAACAAAAAAATCAACCAACTTCAAGAGAGTTATTGCAAGCGCAATGGCAGCAGTAATGATGCTTTCTACAGGCGCGATGTATGCGACAACTGCAAGCGCAGTAAACGTTCCGTATCTTACCACACAGAGTGCACAGGCGCTCGTTGTCCGTAAGAGTCCTGCCTCCGATGCCTTCTTCAGCGGTGCCAACGCACTCGCGGGAGTTGTAACAGCTGCCAATCCCGTTGCAGGTATCATAATGTCAGGTGCTCTTGGAGCCTTCCAGTGTGTATACAAAGATTCGATAGCACCCGAGCCCACCGCAGCTGACATCATCAAACTGGTAAACGAGCTTTCCACTAAAATTGACGATCACTACAACAGTCAGACCCAGCAGATAAAGGAACTTACCGACATCACAAAGCTTCAGAATCTTGCGAATATCATAACCAGCATCGAAGGCTATAACGAAAATGCTATGGCTCAGATCTCGCTGTATAATGAAGATAACTATTGTGCGCAGGATTTTCAAAATATTATCGACGTTACCATTGACAAGGAAAACGTTACAATTGCTTTCATGGATCTAAGCAATCTTATCATAAACGGTCAGGCCGGAGTTAAAGGCCTCCCCACCTTCAGCCAGTACCTCGAGCTTGCAAAAGCCGATGAGAGCAACAACAATGATGCGGCTAAAGTCAAAAGTGACTGCACAAGCTTTGAAACTATGGTAATGGAGCAGTACGCACTCCTCTTTGCAAATCTGACGACCGGTCTCAACTCAAAGTACAATTTAGCTAAGTTGAACTATGATGACGGAAAGATCGACAAGGCAACTATGGAAAGCATTCAGAATTCCGCAAAGAACGATATTGAGTTATATTGCCGCAAGGCCGCAGAGGTATGCAAAAAGTACAACGAGTCAAAGGAAGAACTGAACAGCCTCACTGTTGCGAATGTCACTGTTGGCGGCAAAACCACAGAAATGTTCTCACTCGGCGACGCTTGGGTCTATGCAGCAAAGAACAACGGTACCATTCAGCTTGTCAAGGATTGGAACAATTCAGATTTTTCCAAGGACGTTTTTTACTACAAGGCAAATGAAAACTTCAAAGACGGCGGACTTTATGTGAACAGTCAGAATGTCACCCTCGACCTCAACGGTCATTCCATTATCCATTCCGGCAGCAGAAAGTTTGACGCCACCGTTGATGACGGCACGCTCAACATCATTGATTCAAGCAACAACATGGGCTCCGTCAGCGGAATAAGGCTTAACAGCGGCACTCTCAACCTCAACGGCATTACCGTCAAAGATGCATCGGATTCCGGCGTAGAGAATAATGGCGGCAAGCTGAACGCAGAAAACTGCACCTTCAAGAACAACAACAAGACCGCGGTCTATATCAACAACGCAAGTGCGGATATCAAAAAATGCACTTTCGACGGAAACTACGGCAAGAGCGGCGGCGCTATCCGCTTCTTAAAGGACTTTAATCTCCTGGATGTCTCCCTCAATGTCAGAAACTGCGACTTCATCAATAATTCCGCAAATGAAGGCGGCGCAGTTTACGCGAACTATGACACATCAATCAGAGACTGCACCTTCAGGAACAATTCTTCAACCGGCAGCGGCGGTGCCATCTGCTTTGACTACAGAGGCTACAATTTATGCAGCTCACTGTGGCTCAGAGGTTCGACCTTTACCGGCAACAAATCCGGCAAAAAGGGCGGTGCGATCTACTGTGACTCAATGAACTATCTCAACCTCTGGGATACCAGCATCACAGGCAACGAAGCCAATGAAGAAGGCGGCGGAATCTACGCTCAGAAAGGAAGCTCATCCTCCTGCGACCCCGAAATTAAAGGAATGATCACCATCATCGATAATAAGCTCTCAAACGGCAAAACAAACAACGCGTTCCTCGGAGAGAACACCACCTCTAAGTGCATATTCACCATCAGCGAGAAGATCGACCCGAACTCCAGAATCGGTATAACCAGCCCGACATCAGACAGATACCTCGATGTAGCAAGAATCGAAAACAAGACCGCTTATGACAATACTAAGAATGTTTTCAGCTACGACACAAACGCTTACAAGATCAACAGATACAAGGGCAGCATGACCAGCTCCTACTGGGTCGAAATCGTTAAGAATTGACTGTAAGATATCAATACTTGCAAATAATCAAGATACAATTATTAGACAGCTTGTAGAGAAAAGAATTGAGTATCAAAAAATCAAAAGGGGGACAGTCACAACGGCTGTTCCCCTGAGTCTTTATTTTACACGACGAAAATCCTTGTTTTTCTGTACTCTTTGAGAGCCAGACTGTAATTCCACAGACGTATGTAAACCTCTCGATCTATACTTAAAAAAACGAAAACATATCTATAGATATAATTGACTTTAGTCACATAATTCAGTATTATTATAGTATAGATAATGAAACGGAGGAAATACAATGTCAAATGTAAAAGTAATGGATCATCCGCTGATTAAACATAAAATAACCATGCTCAGAATGGAAAGCACAGGCACAAATGAATTCCGCAAGCTTGTTGAGGAGATCGCAATGCTTATGGGATATGAAGCGCTGTCTGATCTTGAAACGAAAAATATCGAGATCAAAACACCAATTGAAGAAACGATCCAACCAGTAATAGACGGCAGAAAACCTGCGGTCGTACCGATACTCCGTGCAGGGCTCGGAATGGTTGGCGGTGTATTAGCACTGATCCCGAATGCAAAGGTCGGTCATATCGGAATGTACAGAGATGAAGAAACACACATTCCTCATTCTTATTACTGTAAGCTTCCGCCGTTTATAGAGGAAAGACTCATAATAGTTGTTGATCCCATGCTCGCGACAGGAGGCTCTCTTATTGACGCTGTTGATGAAATAAAACGACAGGGCGGAAAACGAATAAAGTGCATGTGTATTATTGCTGCACCGGAGGGAGTTGCCGCTTTTACGGAAAAACATCCGGACGTACAGCTTTATATCGGGTCTGTTGATCGTTGTCTCAACAAAGACGCATATATCTGCCCCGGCCTGGGAGATGCAGGAGACAGAATCTTCGGAACAAAATAATAGAACATATAAAAAATCTCAGAGCGGTAAAGCCGCCCTGAGACTTTTTTAGATCATGTAACCTTTAGGAAGCTTTGCCAAGCTTCCTTCCAGTTGTTTGTTGATGAATAATCGAGTCCTGTGCTCGTTTCTACAGTCTGAACAGTCTCACTGTAAACTATTATATTATAGTTCTTAATGAAATCCTCCTGAGACAGACCATCCGGAACAGTATCTTTTCTGAAATCTGTTTTTACGGAAGTAAACAATGGCTGAGTTGTGGGAATACTGTTTCCGCTCTTTGCATCAAGTGCCGTCATATAATAGAAATACCCTGCAAGAGCTGTATTATTTTCACTCGGATCAATATATTTCCAGCCATTGATACCAGCACCTTTTGCTGTACTTATAAAATCCGACCAGCTGTATTCTGTTTCTCCGACATATATTTTTGCATTATCTCTTATCTTACTGTCTGAAAAGTCAAAATACATACGGGCAAAGCATTTGTTAGACGAATTGTTCCTCACGCTAACGGTTTTGGTAACGGTTTCATTTACAGCCTGTATCTCCGGAGATGAAAACGTTTCAGAAATCTGACGGCTTTCAGAAGCATTTGTAACCGTTCCGATGTTACCGATAGTAAAGACATTATTCTTATCATCATGCGCCGCAAAATACGCCCAGACTGTAAATACCAGTGCAAGCGAAAGAGCTGCAGCAGAAAAAGCGATCACTAATGATTTTCGTGTTATTTTTTTCATAATGATCAACTTCCTCCCAAATTATTCATAAGAGTTTCAAACACCTTGACTATATCTGCGTCGCTGAGATATGTACCGGAATTATCAATACCTGTGAGATTGTCCTTCTGTATTCCATAAGCTACAACATCAACTGTGACATTACCCGATTCCTGCCCTTCGATAAAGCTCTTGAGCTGGATATTGTCAAACAAAGTGATAGTACTTTCGGCTTCGTTCGTTCCGTCGGTAGTGGTGTCATCAGGCGCAAGGGCTTTGTTATAGCCAAAGTAATAAACATCGGAATCGGTATTGACCTCGGTTTTTGTGCTTAGATAATACCAACCCTCAATGCTATTGGTACCGTCTCCTTTATTATAATATATATCATTATCTACAGAGACCGGAGGTGCTCCTGTCTGGATATCGGAAATTTTAGTTGATGTAGAAGTGCCAGGTCCATCAGAACCTATACGAAACAATTCAACTATTCTCGTCCCGGTATATTTCGGTTTTCCTTCGTTCGTTTCGCCATTTTCATTAAGGAGGGTGACATTTGCCTTTGGCACTGTGACCTTTAGGAAAACATACTCCGAAACTGTGCCGCTGTTAGTGACAACAGGATTTTTATCCATCTTGCTTCCCGGTACAACCGCCTGACTATTCTGGAACAGCGTTTCGGAAAGCTCAAGATCGACCTTGCCTATCTTTATTACATTATCCTTGTTATCGTTATCCATAAGATAAGAAACGACCGAGCTGGATGCAAGGAGAATGACGAGCATCGCCGAAACAGCAATTATCGGTAGGATCCGTTTTTTATTTTTCATACTCATCATCTCCTGTTTGCAGCAGCATACGCAGGAACGTTTCTCTGAATAGCGTATGCTTTAGAATTATTTAGAATACTAATAAACAATAGTCTGAAATAGTTTTCATAGATCCCGTCACACTGTTCCGGAGCAAAGGCCAAAGCCGTCGGGAGAGAGAAAGCCCTTTGTATTATAATTTTTATTCTGATACCATGAGGCATTTCCCTCTCTCCTTTCGGTTATGTTATCGTAACAACATTAATAGTGTATACAATATCCCGGCTTGCAGTAAGAATACCTGTATCAAGGTTTGCATACGGAACACTGCCTGTAGTATTCCATTTCTGTGAGCCAAACTGATATGAGCCGGAATAACCTGAGTTGATGGTTATTGTATTAGCATAGGTTATAACATCCGCATGCTTTCCGCTGAGGATCACACCCTTGTAGGTGACTGCATGGATCTCATTAGCGGTGCCGTTATTGACGATGTAATAGGTGAATTTCAGTTCGTCAGTCGTCTCACCGTTTCCGAGATCGAAATAAGTGTAACCGTTGTCATCAGCCTTGAAGGTAACTGTCCTCTGAACAATATTGTTGTTATCCTTGAAGGTAAGCTTAAAATCATCGGTGAAGCTATGAGTCTGATCGTACTGATAGGAAGCTCTCAGCCCATATACGCAGCCTGAGGAAATAACAGGTTCGGTAACAAGCTTGAAGGTATCCTTATTGCTACCGCTGTCAGTGATCCTGAACGGATCATCATTGCTCTGAGCCGGATAAGTTATCGTAAGCTTTTTGAGTTGGTCGTTAGTCAGAGGCTGCTTTGTTCCGTCAGCCTTTACAAAGTAAGCGCTGAGAACGCTGCTCTTTGTAAGATCCTCTTCATAATGGACACCATTTGCAGCAAGTATCCTGTCGGGAACATCAACGGGTGCTATACACTGTACTTCTATTCCCTTTATACCATTAAATACATTGGTCACACTGTCAGCATGGCTGAACTTATCGTAATAATTCAACGTATTTGTATATGCTGCAGTAACGTTATCGTTTGCAGCAACTGTGAATGAAGCTTTACGATCAGCCAAAACAGTAGAGGTTGAACTGCCGCCTGTGACAGTAACATCCGAACAACTGAATCTTGCGACCTGAAGCTCAGTCACCTCATAGCTTCCGGGTTCGAGCTCGATATCTTCTATGGTCTTTTCAAACCTGTTACTTGAATTGCGTTCAGTTCTGTCACCGGATGCAAAGGTAATACTGAACCTCTGCTCGCGCCCGTAATTCCGTGCGCCTGCAGTGGTATTCTTTACCGTGAAGATAAATGTCGGATCTCCCCATTCATCTACCCAATCATCTATCTCCTTTTTGATGTTCAGGCTTGCAGGAACGATCTCGTCCTGACAGTATACGGAAACAATTTCCGGACTGTTTCTTCCGACTGTGAAGTAGATATTGTCTTCGTTCACCTTATAGCCTGTTGGGGCGCTTGTTTCCTTGAAATAGTACTTGCCCCAAGGCAGACCGGATACCGTAAACGTACCGGATGAGGTCGTAAGTGTATAACTGCTTCCGCCGTCATCATATGCGTAGGAGCCGGATGTAAGGGATCTGACCGCGATCTTCTGATCGTGTGCGGCTGTTCCGTCATACGTTCCGTCAACATACTTATACATCTCAAAGCTTGAGTTATTAGTGAGTACGGTTCCGGCGTCGGTATCATTAAGAATCTCGGAAGAGATCTTAGTAAGCTGCACAAGACCAAACTTACGGCTGTTGCTTGCTGTTACTACATAAAGCGGAAGGTTTGCAACAGCACTGTCAACAGTGAAGGGATAATACTCATTTGTGATTTCATATCCCGTTGGAGCCTTTGTTTCCTTGAAGTAATAATTACCCCACTTCGTAAGCACTATGGTCTTATTATCCGTATCGACTGATGCATAATCACGCCCTGCCGTTGTAAGCTCAACAGAGTTGACCTTGGTGTAGCCGTCGTCGCCGGTTTTAAGAGTGGCGACCTTGATCGGAGAATGCTGAGTAATATTGGCATTGGAAGACTTTGCTCCGATCGTGTAAATGCCGCCGGGGTAAACAGCTGCGGAGGAGGAGGCTACTATGCCGTTATTATCACTGTTCACGACCTTGAAGCTTGCGGCATCATCCGGAATAACAATGCTGTAGCATTTGCCGCTTGAATTGGATACAGAGGCTACTCCAATGTACTGCGGTATGTAACCCGGTGACGACTGGTGGATAACATTTCCGTCTGAATCGTAGAAGAGAATATGTATTCTATCCCAGTTTCCTGAAGTTTCACAAATGTACATGTTTTTTTCAAGACCGAGTGTAGAAGAGAGCGCAGTATAGGTTTCCGTGACAGCTAAGCCAGCTTGAACCCAATGTCCAAGAGTATTGCCATTAATATAATATCCCCGACCTCTTACAGCAGCTACTTTTTCACTCGAATTACTCGCAGGTATCTGATTACCACTATTATCATTGAAAATAACATAGCTATAACCATCAGGAATCCTGAACTTATAAACATTCTGACTATACTCATTTACATATGTCCCTTCAGAAGGAAGTCCGGGCCATGCCTGATATTCTGTATCATCAGCGTTGTAGAAGTATGCGTACAGTTTCGACTGATAAGGACTTCCCGGATGAGTGAAATAAACATAGTCATTATCTGAGATCTCACCGTTTGATCCTGAAGCTACTGTTCTGGGCATTGCACTCGTATATTGTTCCAGAGTAAATACCTTTATTTCTCCAACCTGTGTAAAGTCTCCTGTGAAATGATAATAGTTGCCGCCATTCTGATAGTCAGCACTGGTTAGAATACTATACTTATTTGTACTGTAGTATTTCATATCACCGTTTTCTTTTGCACCGTTATTAAGGCTGAATTTAGAAGCACCTTCAGGAATGGTCAATTCATAAAATACTCCGCTCTGGATTCTAATGCCGCTATAGTTTTCAAGCATATAACCCGGGAATGTCTGACCAACAGGATTATCAGATGAATCAAAGAAGCAAATATGCAGATCATCCCAGTCATAACCACTGTCGAGACAGATAACTACTTTATTATTGGTAGGCTTGAATTCTACAGTTGAAGAAACCGTAACACCATCATCAAGCAGATCATTTGTTGTAAGTTTCCACTCTGTAAGACCATATGTTGACTTACCCCCGATAGAAGTTGTTGTATTATCACTTCTCTTATAGCCATAGCCTTTTTTCAGCGGCATTTCAACAGTCCTATTGGTACAGCTTTCAAGTGTTTCAGCATTCATAAAGAAAACACTGACAGCATTATCCGGAGGTTGGATCTTATGGATAACATCATAATCCTGATCTCCAGAATTGAAATGAACAACATACCTTTCATCCATCTTCACAATAGATGTACTGTTATCAGACAGAGTATAGCAGGCATAGACAAATGCATTTTCATCATCTATGTTGAACCTACCCTTATTAGGTGAAGACGTTTCTATTGTACCTGTTATCCAACGGTTCTCTTTTACATCAGTAAAGAAAATATAATCATTGTCAGATTTCGGGGTCACAAGAGGTTCGATCTCCGGATCATAATACAGCTCAAATTCAGCTTCATTCAATGCATTGCCGAATTCGTCGGTTTTCTGTACCTGGACATGCGCATCCTTCTGAGGATCGATATGCACGGTGTCTCTTGCATCGGCAGCGTCTGTTGTATCCTCCGTCAGCTTATATACTGATGTAAAGCTGTACGGCGGTGATACAGACGGGAAGTCTGCCGCGATAGTTTGTGCATTGATCGTAACAGGCTCCAGAGTGCGATCAATATTGTAACCCACAGGCGCCTGGACCTCATAGAATACATATGTGCCGAAGGTAAGGTCATTTGCCTGTATAGTGCCATTTACAGTTGTCTGGTAAGTGGTCGTCTGAGCTGAATTATTGATATCCTTATAGCTAGATGTCCAGTATTTGCTGACATCAGAGGGCGTATTCCTGACTGCATTAGCTGCGCTTTCAAGGTAGCACTGCTCGGCTGTCTTTGTTCCGCCACTGTTCTGAGCGGCAGTCTCGGCGGCCGCTGTGACCGTTGTGTTGGTGTTAAGCTCGAACGGGATGAGCCTCAACAGCTGATAAGTCGCTTTTTCAAGCGGAACCATATCGCCGTTTTCGTCCATACCCTGTTTTGTCAGAGACAGACTGCTCGGCTGTTCTGCATCAGCGATAAGATGTTCATCGCCGGGCAAGGTGAGCTTTGAATCATAACTCATTGCATTGCTCGTATCGCCAGGATAGTTTGTCGGGTCAAGAACACACTTTTCGTCAAGCTCGAATACAAGCTTGTTCGTATCGAGAACAAATCCCTTGGGAACAGTAAGCTCCTTCAGATAGTATTTGTTCAACGGCAGACCCTTGAAATTGACTTCGCCGAAGTCATCGGCAACGATATAGTCCGTTCCCGAGGTGTTGAAGGTGTAGGTGTATCTCGTTTTGCCGTTATCAGTCGTTGAAGTACGGGTGACCGGGATCGATACATCGTTACCATCATTTCCGTCATTATCCCACTTTTTAAGATCGAAGCTTGTTCCCGGGATGACCTTCTGGCTGTAGCCTGTTGCTGTGCTGAATTCATCCTTATAGGTCTTATCGACCTTGGTAAAATCAACATCAGCGGTCACCTGAGTGTTTCGGATGTTCATCTGGGTCTTGCCGCTGCCTGATTCACCTGAAACCTTTTCTACCGCTTGGGCAGTCTGCTTATCGGTATTTATTCCCTCGGAATTTGCTGCCGGAGGATAGTCGGTAATATAACCTGTAAGATGATTTTGTTCAACTCTGTAGGTATACTTTTCGTTTCCATAGTTGTATACGAGCTGATTTGTAAGATCGCTATAAACTACTTCCGCATTAGTGTAATCCTCAGTATCCACTTTACTGTACGGTTTTTCGTTATCATTCGTATTTTCAACAGACCTTGTGACAGTGTAGGTTATTTTTCTGTTGTCGTCATTTGTTGCATACTTATGATAATCCTCATCGTCCACCCAGTAAACAGTCACTTCAACATCAGTAAGCGGAAGGGTGTTTGTAATGTCATACTGCATTACTACAGGAGTAGCGCTGCTGTCTCTTCGTTCCTTACAGCTTCCGACATAACCGTATTTACGATTTACAGTATCATAGGTAAATACATTTGCAGCAACATCCGATGCAGCGGAGGTCTCAAGCGTTGCTGTGACATCAGTTCCCGTTGCCGCAGCAGTAGTTTCATTCTTTGCCTCGGCAATGCTGTAAACTATCTCGCTGCCGTCATTAAAGTATCTCGGCAGCTCCCTGAAAACAAGTGCATCAGTGCTGTTGGCGGCAAGCACCTTGGTCTCTTTATATTTGCCGCTGTTATCGTGCCTGTTATTTTCATTACAGCCTAATGCGGAATTGCTGAGGGTAACTGCTATGTTATAATGCAGATCGTTTTGTACAGATGAATCATCATTTGCATAGCCGTTATCATTCCAGGTCTTTGTGACCTTGATCTCACGGGTGTCAAGCTTATTTGTGACCTGCATCTTAGCAGAAAGCTTGTTTGTGCCGTTCCACTTCGCTGCTGAGTTGGCAAGCGCAGTAAGAGAATCACCTGTAAGCTCCTGAGTAGATGCAGCACCCACAGTATCATAATTACCCGAAGTGCAGTATCTGGGTGCTTCATATGATCTATGCTGAGTCTCAACGATATTGAATGAATATATGATATTGTTCTTATCATATTTCAGAAGCTTTGTGTAGGTGTATGTCCAGGTGCCTGTTGAAGTGCCGGACGAAGCCGCAGTATACCTGTCCTCTTTCTTAGCGGCAGTGTTCGGTTCAAGCGCTGCATATGAAGCTTCTCCGCTCTTTCTCTGCAGCGAGAGATAAAGAGTAGAATAATCTGTCCTGCTTGATGTGGTATTACCGTCTGTTATTGTTGTTGGTCTGAGGGAATACCTGTTATCAAAGTCTATCCAGTTTTTCTGAACATCAAATGCAGTAAGAGGCAGTTCGTTTGTGATATTGTACTGAGTTACATATGTGTCAGAACCATACCCCGCAGCAGTATTCATTGTGCAGCTTCCGTTATATCCGTACTGTCTCTTATCCGCGGATGTATTCTGAGTGAATTCAGCTGCAGCAGACGAACCGGATCCATTGAAGGTACCGTTCTGATCGGCAGCGACTGCAGTAGCTGTTGTAAGCTCCTCGGAAACACTGTAGATAATAATATTGCCGCTTGCATCATAGATCGGAAGATCCTTGAAAATG
Source organism: uncultured Ruminococcus sp. (assembly GCA_902803385.1). Lineage (GTDB taxonomy): Bacteria > Bacillota > Clostridia > Oscillospirales > Acutalibacteraceae > UBA1213. The sequence goes on along the minus strand of CADCPT010000283.1, from coordinate 27,968 downwards.
ACGCCCTGTTTAATCGGATCACTGTCCTGAGTTTTACAATGTGTGGTATCTATTACCTTTGTTTCCTTATAGAGCCCTTCGTCAGTTTTGCCTGAAGCAGTGGAAGCAAGCATACTGTTAGTGAGGGAAACTGCAACATTATAATGCAGTGAATCGCGGTCTGCCTTATTATTGCCGTAAGAGTTATCGACCCACTTTAGAGTAACGGTGATATCACGGGTATCAAGGGTATTGGTGAGACTCAGACCGTTATCCCCCGTTTTGTCGGCTCCGCCCAGAGCCACCTCGGAGGACTCGCAGGAATCATCCGCATCAGCACAGCGATAGGTCTTCTTGACGGTAGCTGTAATGTCATTATCTGATGAATCCTTGAAAGTCTCGACAACGTAATATGTAACGGGTACACTCTTACCTGCAAGCATATCGGTAGCCGAGGTATTTACAGAAGTCGGAAGTCCGGTAAATGTAACGCGCCAAGTGTTTGTATCAGAACCGACCTTTTCTGAAACTGTCAGAGTCTGAACAAGCTTTGCTCTATCTGCCGCAGACAGCCTACCGTAAACTGCACTTACAACCTCCGGAACATAATCGGGATCATCAGGATCATCGCCTACGGCAGCGGAATACACAGGTTGATCGTAACCTTCGTCGGCTTTTGTAAGAGTGCCGCGGTTTTCGGGAGTCGGGTTCGCTATGGCCTCTCCCTCTTCGTCCCTGTATTCCCAGATGTCATACTTGCAATAAAGGGTGAAAGTCACTTTAGCCGGGCGAAGGGCAAAGTTATTGTTCTGGTCGCTCCAGACCTTTGTTGCATCAAGTCTGTATCTGTTGTTTGTTAAAACAGGATCAGATTCTGTATTGGTGGGAGTATTTGTAAAGGTATTGGTCTGTGTCAGCTCACTGTTTACGTCAGTTGTAGTGGTTACTTCCGGCCCGGACTGGTCATATCCGGAAACACTGAGTTCTTCAACATAATACTCATACTCTGAGCCGTGTACATCAAAGGCTGCGCAGTGGCTCCAGTGGGCAGTCCAGGAATCATCCTCAGAAACAGTCTTTTGGGTATCGTCTGTTTTGCTGTTGAAGGTCGTGTCTTCTGACTTTGTAACTTCAAGAACGGCCTCGTCTCCCTCACCGGTCTTTGTAATAGTTTTGATCCTACGCTTTAGCTGGTAGGTTATGCTTTCAGGTCTGGTGCCGTAAAGGTTATTCTCGTCATTCCAGACCTTTTTCGCTTCAATATGCACAAAGCTGACGGTGTTCTTGACAATTTCGTTTCTGATCTCGGTCTTTGAAATTGTGTCTTCACCGGCCGGAGTATCAACATAGTCAACATAATAGTTTTCAGTACCTCTGTGCCATTTTGAAACATATGTGCCGTTCGGTATCTGGAACATATAACGCTTTGTCTGATCGTTGTCTGAACCGACTACATTATTTGTACCGACCATGCTTTCAACAACTCGATAATAGTAGGTCTCGCCGTTTTCATCGTATTTCGGAAGGTTCTTGAATATAACATTGAGCTTATCGGCTAAAAGGGTAAATGCAGTTGTTCCTCCATCAGCAATCGGCAAGGGGGAACCCTCTGTACTATCATCATAATACCTGACGTCGCCTGCGGCTGAGAACGAAACGTCATTCCATGAGCCAGCCACACCAGCCTTTCTTTGCAGCTTTACGGTATATGCAGTTCTGGAATCCTGCGACTCAGCGTCATCTATCCAGGTCTTCTGCATTATGTGCTCTGTAGGCTCAAGGGAATTCTTTATCCTCCTTGAAAGCTCAGCCTTTGTGTATGCAGAGCTTTCATCCTCAGGATCAGCCTGCGTTATTTCAAACGGAGCGACCCTTCCGTTCGGGGTCGTATTACCGTCATATGACGGAATATACGGGCTTGCAGCATCCATCTTCTGAGTTCCGGAATCGTTATTATATTCTTCCAGGTAGTAGATATAAGGCTTCCAGACAGAATATCCATCAGTATCGTTTGACAGGAAATCGCCGGACGGCAGACCGGATATGGAACCGGTAATGCTTTCTGATGCATCAGCCAAAGGAATGGTAAACAAACCGCCGACAGATGAATAAGTTGTTTCACCTATAGTGAGAGTCAATGAAGAAGCGTCATAATAAGGAACAGCCGCACCGCTGACGCCCTCCTGCTTCTGATAAAGCCTGAGGTACATATTATCGGAACGAAGTGTGTTTCTTACGGCATTCTCATCCCATGACTTTGTAAATGTCATATCAACGGCAGCTTTCTGTACGCCGGAATCAGAACAAACTATACTGTTTATCGTTACACCGTTTCTGGGTTCCGTACCGCTTGAATCGCACTGATCTACAGTGTAAGTGTACTGCGTAACTGTACCTCCGTTCTTTGAACCGAAGGGCAAGCCGTCTATTACAGCACTTACGACCGTAACATCATTCGCAGGAACAGGAACAACAATAACACCATCGGCAACAATACCGTGCTGTGCTCCGCCGGCGGCGTATTCATCAGTGTAGATCGTTCCGTCCTTACTGTAGGTAACGACCATTTTCAGCGGAACACCGTTGATATCAGTCTTGACGACTTCATTATCACTGGTTCTTTTTACTCTCAGATGGAAATAAGTCTTTGTATAGGTGGAGCCGACAGTATAATTGAATGTAAGCTTTTTGGAAGTATTCAGTGTTCTTGTATCAGATGTACTGTTACCTGTGCTGTAGGTAAGCTTTGCGGTAATGTCGTTGCCGTACTCATCGCACTCTACAACAGTATAGTAATACTGCGACCATGTACCGTTGATCTGATCTGTCGCACCTTCACTCACACCATATGCAAGATGTGTGATATTCACGGTATTGACGGTCTTAGGGATAGCAATAACTCCGGTCGAAGCATCTGCGGTATAAGTGTTTGTGCCGTCAGACGCTGATATGAGATACTCATTTCCTGATGTATAGCTGTAGGTATACTTTACTACATCATAAGGAGTTGTTGTTGCATCTGCTTCCGGATCAGCCGAAGGTGCTTCCGGATCGGCAGGAGCGTCATTCTCATTTTCTGATCTGCGGACTACCTTAATGTAATAATAATCAGGTCTTTCGCCCCATTTGTCAGAGGAATCATCCCATGCCTTTGTAAAGCTGAGGTTCGTATCCATGCGCGGCTTGGAGTTTTCAAGGTAGAAGCCGTCAACACCATTGATATTATAGGTTACTGAACCTGAGTTTGTACCATCAAGAGCCTGAGTATTCTTGCCCTGATAGGCTGTTCCGGGTGCATTAAAGGTATTGCTTGTTCCCTCCTGGTTTTTTGTACCGCCTATGATATAGCCGTAGCCGGTCAGCGAATAGCCGTATTCCGCGGCGGTCTTTTTCTCAGGATCGGGCACGGTTATGGTTTTTGTTGTTGTCGTATCACCCGGATACTGAGGATCAGGCACGGTAGTGGTGAGCATTTGCTTTGCCTGCGACAAAGTCTGCTCACGGATGGTGTACTTGATATCCCCTATCGGCGTACTCGCATTGTAGTAGTACTGCGGAAGGGTGATATTCTTAGACCAGTTTTCAGAAGAACTGAGCGTTTCGGTTATGAGATACGGATTCGGAGAAGGATAACTGCCTGTCACAGAGCTGTCTACCTTTTCATAAAGGTAGACCTCAAGTGAGGTCGGACGGGTGCCGTCTTCATTATTATGGTCTTCCCAGAACTTTTCAATGCTCACCCGCTTGGATTCAAAAATATTACGGACATAAAGATCCTGAGTTGAACGATAGTTTCCGGAATTATTGGGATCAAGCGACAAGCCTGTATCAGAAGCAGTTGAAGCCTCTGTTGAAATATCAGTAGTATAGCTTCCGTCTGCTCTTGAAGGATAGCTTATGGTATAATGATCGTCATTACCCGGCTGTGAAGTTTCAACAATGCGATAGTAATATCTTGTACCGCTTGTATCACATATCGGCAGATATCTGAAGATACAGCTGTACATTCCATTGCTCTTTGTAAGAGTAATATCACCGCTGTTGGTATTGACAGTCTTGTATTCCTGCCATGTACCTGCAGTACCAAGCTTTCTTTCAAGCCTGAACTTAAGTCTGCCGATAAATGTTTCATTGAAATAGGCTGCATACTCTCCCGGAGCCAACGCATTGACAACATCAGAAGAACCGTCATTGTACCTCGTTCCGAACAGCTTGTTAAGACGAAGGTCGAAGGTCTTGAGGTTGTTTTTCAGCTCAAAATCCACGTATTTTGTAGAAGTATTTATCTGCTTGTTTGTTTCATCAAGAGTATTCGAATTATAATGAGCTGTCTGATTATCCTCAGTAACGATATAATCATAGCCGACGCCTGTCTGGGCAAATACTGCAAGGCCATGTATCACAACTTTTTTATCAGACTTAAATACCTTGACGGTTACAGGGATATAGCCGGAAACACCTGATGTATAAGCCGTTTTTGTGAATTGAAGCTCGGTCATATAGTATGAGACCTGAGACTCATCCACAGGTTCAGACAAAGGAACATCAGAGGAATCGTAGGCATAAAAAGAGCCGGAATATGTGATAGCAAATCCATCGACTGAGTTAATATCAGTAATTGATGGTTTTCCGGTATTGTTATAATTTGTCCAGACCTTGAAAAGACTCTTTCCGGCATCAGTATCATCAACAAAACGGGCATGACGGCTCAGAACAAAGCTGTAATCCTGAACATCTGCAAAAACAGAGTTTGATGCATTTTCATTACTGTTTACAGAAAGCTGTGAACCGCTTGCCGTTTTTGTATAGTAATTCTGCCACTTCTTTGTAACGGTTATATTTGCTTCAAAGTTTTCTTCATCGTCGGGATCGTATCGGTTTGTTATGGATCCTGCAGCTGTAGTTTCTCCTGTAGGTGTGATATCACCTATCGTACAGTTAAAGCCGAGACCTTTGTTAGTTTCTGCAGAAGCCTTTCTTACGATACAGCATTCGGTCGTGGTGTTGTTGTTTCCCTTAACGGAAACAAATTCGTCTCCTCTTGCAAGAATAACGTGAAGCTTTGAAGAATCAGTTTCGTCAGTCTGAATGAATGAGCAAAGTGTGGACGTATCAGCCGAACCGTCTGGTTTAACAGCTTCAACAGTATAGGTTCCGCTCGGAAGGTCATTGATATCACATATGATTGTTCCGTCGCCGGAAACATCAAGCTCTATCATTCCCTCAGCATCCGCACCGGAGGTAACATTGCCGCCAAGGTCTGCCGAAAGATTATTACCATCTTTATCAACAGTTACGGCAGTTCCGCCGCTCTTTACAATAATGTAGACCTTTTCAGGACGGGTAACTCTTCCTGTAGTGAAATCTGAGGCATAGGGATATACCTTTTTATATCCGTCTGCAAGCTTGGAAAGAAGCTGAGCTTTGGTTACAAGTTCATAGGTTGGCCTGAAGGTCGTTGTCCTGATCCGCTGGGCATCTGTCATTTCCTCTTCAAAATAGCAGAAGAAACGCATTCCGTTAGGCGCAAACTTAACAAGCTTCGGATCGGTGACAGGTACATTCAAGTCTCCACCGGCTGTCTGGAAGTCTGAAGGACCAAATTCCTTGCTTACGGTCGAAGAGACCTTGATAGCAGGCGTAGGATCTGTTTTAGATGTCAATCCTATGTAGCACTGTTTGAGTACAACATTTATATTCGGATATGCATCATAGTTATTTGTCATATTCTGCCACTGCTTACTGAACTGAACAGTAACAGGATCGCCGCCATTATATTCATTGACAATGGTCTGATTGCTTATCTTAAATGCATAACCGTTTATTGTTCTTTCGGTGAGATCATACTGTACTCTTGCACCGTTGTCGTCATATTTGTTGAGAGGAGAACTTGTTATACCTGTACAATTTACAAAGTCAACATTTTTTCCTGCATCTCCGTTTGATACATATACAAGCTTGGTTTCATCAATGGTAGTATATGCACTATCGCCCGGACCGACTTGTTTCTTGGGAAGAATATATGCGGTGTCAAAATTGAAGTTCCTCTGACCGTTTACGATCTGAACGATATTGACAAGCTCAATATTATAGTCAACAGAATCCTCGGTAACAGAATATGCAAGCTTATATCCCCCGTCAGATGACATTACCGGTGTAGTCGGGAATTTATCTGAGGAATTTATTACCTTTGATTTTTTATACAGGAATACGTCCGCAACAGGATAGTCCTTGTCAACAAGATCGTCGGTCTTTTGCCAGAGCTTGTCTCCGGTAATGGTTTTGTTTGCTTTAAGTTGATTTGTGATCGTTCCTCCGTTATAGCAGCGCTTTGCAGGAAGATTCTGAGCATTTACAACAGCTGTGCCGGGATCTATGCCGTTATATGAAATATATGTTCCTGAAGCATGAGATCCTGTATTGCTATAGGAAGTCTCATATTCCTTTGGTTTAAGATATGTCGGGTTTTCATACACATAATACTCGTATAAAAAGCCATCTGCATCATACTTATCAAGACCGGTAAATTCATATCTCCAGTCATTGACGTATTCATTATTGTAGTCCTTATGCCATCTGTATTCCTCGCCCTGCTGAGAATCAGCAACAGGAGTTCTTGTGTTTGTTGAATGTCTCCACAGAGAAATATAAAGGTCAGAACGTGTGTTTGCAGCATTGTTGTCATCGATCCAATGCTTGAAAATCTCAATGCTTGTGCTGCCTTCAAATTTATTGGAAATAGTTATCGGGATAACATCACCGCTGTTTGAAGTCTTATTGTTAACATAATCGTCAGTGGTAGGAGTAGATACCTTTACTGTACAGGTATTGTCAGCATTTAGGACACATTGGCCGTTTGAAACAGACTTACCCTGTATCTCCCATTCCTGAACAGTGTACTGGATCTGCTTTCCTTTATTGTCATACTTGGGAAGATTGCGGAGATAATATGTCTTAAGATCAGCAGATACACGTATAGTAATTGTATCAGTCGTGCCGGAACCGCTTGGGAAGGTAACGGTCTGTCCGTTTGCAAGAAGCTTGACCTTAACATAGGTTATCTGATCTGCTCCTGCAGCAGCAGTGAGCCAATCGCCCAATGCCCATTCAAAGTCGATCTTGATATTGATGATACCGGTCATTGTATTTCTGAAGGTTATCTTTCTAAGCTTACAGCTGTTGTCAACAGTCGGTTCTTCCTGAACGGCATAGTAGTGGGTATAATTGCCGAACTGAGCGGCATAAACGCCTGAAAGCCATTCAAATCTATCAATGTCGTCTACAAAAATAGCATTTTTACAATCCTGAAAACCTACATTATTGCCTGAAGTGACAGTTATTTCGGTTCCGTGGGTATTACCATCCTCAGTAGAAACGACCTTACCGAGCATGGTGCTTCCATCAAGCATAGCAGACTTCGCCGTCTCCTCTATAGTTGAAACAGGGACGAAAAATTTGCCCGAAGCTGTATGGTTCGGAAGATATTCTCTGAAATCATTAAGCTTATCGGAAAGATCATTATTTACATTTGAATAGCCGTCTTTTACATTAAGAGAAGCTCTGTAGCTCCTGTCTTTCGTAAGGCTCAAGCCCGTACCGAGATAACCGGCATAGTTTTTGAGCGATGCTGCATCCTCGTCAGAAAGCTGAAGATGAGAAATATCATTATCAGTCAGGGTATCGTTAAAATGCTTAGTGCCAACAGTAACGCCGGGGTCATTCCATTTTATGCTTCCGTTTGTTTCCGAACCGCTGCCGGGATCAGTTCCGCTTGGGGCATTATATACATATGTATCTTCATCGGGATAACAACCCCATTTTGAATAATAAGCATTTCTGTACATATTATACAGAGAGGTTGCAGTATCATGATCATCCATACCTGCTGTAGCAGCATTGATCTTGCTATTGGTAAAATCAAACTGAACCGTGTTATCCTCCCCCGGACCGTAATACGGCATAGCACGGGCTGAGCCTTCGATATTTACGATGCCAGTCATATACTGCTGCTTGTCGTCATTTATCCAGATCTTTTCAAATTCTATCGTTTCGCCGTCACCGCTGAAAATATTATCGACTTTAAGATCCTTATAGCCGTCATTATTTGTTATGGTGCAGAGCTTGTAAAAACCGGAAACGCCGGTTGCGTTTATTTCAACTATCTCATAGCGGTTTTCATGACCATCCTTGTCATACCTGGGAGCATTCTGCAGAATTTTTGAAAAACGCTCATTGGTATCAGATATCATATCGGAGCTTGTCAGGACCAAACAACCGTTAGCATCCAGTCCGGTAATTGCCGGACGGTCATCGGAGTTTGGTGTATACGCTATATATCTGTTATTTGTAAAGTCGTAGATATTGAGCTGGAGAGTTACGTTGGAATTCCAGATACCAGTGAGAAGAGCGGTGTTGCTGCTGTCAGCTCCTCGCTTGATCATGATATTCTTCCAGTCCTTATTTATCCTGAGCGGAACACTGTCTGTCAGAGTATAGGTATAAACATAGTTACTCCCTGACTTTGTTACGCTTATTTTGAAACGATGACCGCCGATCATGATGTAAAGAGATTCACCGGATGCAGGAGATTCTGCACCTGTACTGCTGATATTTACGATATTTCCGCCGGTAACAACGAGATCACCGTTTGCATCATAATTCATTTCAACAGGATAGGTGTAATTACCGGTCTGACCGCTGTCTTTACGGCTTAAAGAAGTCTGAACGACACGGTACTTGTTAAGGTCTCCGTTTGTATCAAATTTATCAAAGGAACCCATATCAACAGAAAGATGCATACGTTCTGGTGAAAAGTCGGTTATCGTTTGTGAGGAACCGACATTAGTCCAGCCTGAACCGGTGTATTTCTGTACCTGATATGTAACAGACGCTTCACCGCCCTGGAGAGCAGCAGCAATCCACTGAGCCTCTACCCTGATATTTATACTGCTGCTGACAGTATTGGTAACTGTGGCATTATTCGGAAAAACAACATGGCCGAGATAGCTTCCGCCTGAGCTGAAAGGATAGTATAAGTTTGTTCCTGTGGGGAAATCAGAATAACTGACATTATACTGATAATCCACTCCGCCGGCAGTTATTTTATTAACAGATTCTCTAGCGAAGTATATATACTCGTTTCCGTTATTGTCGTATTTAGGCAAAACGGTGGAATTGCCGTTTGTGATATCAATAAACTGAAAACTATAGCTGTCCTCATTTTCGCCGTCCGGAGCATCTATAGGCCATGAGCCGACCTGAGAAACAAGATCCGTATGACCGTTTATATAACGATAAAGCGTAAAGGTACCCGCGGCGCCGTTAGTTACGGCATCCTTTCTTTCTGTATCGCAATCAGCATTATCGCTCCAGTTTATAGTACCGCCGAATTCGGTATCGCCCTTGAGAAGCATCCTTAAAGAACCGCAGTTCTGAGAATTGCCAAGATAAACCTTGTCGGTAACAGCCGAATTGACACCCGGATTATCTGCGGTGATGCCGTAGACATCATCATCAATACCGGAATAATTATTCAAAAAAGTACTTGCAGCTATCTGAGCATTCTTAGGCTTAATGTAATAGACAACAGCTGCATTGTCCTCACCTATCTCGACAACATCTTTGATAGTAACTTTATTACCGCTGATCTCTATTTTGGATGCATCAAGAGTAAGCTGAGTTTCGACTCCGCTGTCTATACTGTAAAAATCAAAATAAGAAATAAGATCAGCGGGAGTAATGGTCTTTCTTAAGGTTGAACGCGCTGCATCATCCCAGTCAATATTGAATTCAACATCCGTCAGACCGATATTCTCATATTTAAGGTCGTTTATCTTGTTTTCTTCATGCCTTACCAGAACAGACGGAGACTGAACCGCCTTATATGTGTATTTATTATTACCATCGTCATAAGACGGGAATTTATAAATATAATTGATATCATTGCTGGTAATGGGTTCAACTGACGAACTGTCAGCAGTTACTGACTCATAACTAACACCGTCAGTAGTTCTCGATAAAGAGAAAGCACTCGGAAGATACTCAGTCGGACGATTATTACCGCTGTCTCTCCAAAGCTGTTCCACTACAACGGGATCGATCGTAGTAGATGTAAAGGTAACTGCATTACAGCTTGAAAAATCATATGTGATACCGGAAGCATTTCTTTGAGGTGTAAAGGTGACAGATGCAGAGTACACATCCGGGTTGGCTTCCTCGGGATCAACAGTGCTGTTTGTATAAAGGAGGCACTCAGAATTATCAGCTTTATTTGAAGGAGCATTATTGTCATAGACAATATCAATACGACATATTGCATTGTTCTTAAAGAAAGAAAGCAGGGTCTGATTACCAGAAAGATTTATATCATCTCCGTTTTTAAGTATAAGCTCACACTGATTATTTGAATCGGATCTTTCAAGATATGTATTGTTTCCAAGATTCAACGCAGGTCCAAAGGCGACCGGGACTTCACTTCTCTCAAAGGTATACTGAGGATTAAGCACGTCAAAATTCTCAACGGGAATCCTGGTATATACCTCTTTATAAAACTTAAGAAGATAACGTGTTTTTACAGAAGAACGGTCTGTATAGACAACATTTTTGATACCGACATATCCATCCGAAGCAAAAACGGTCATATCAAACGGAGACGCTGAAATAAGCATCAACAGCGCCAGAATGCTTGATATAAATCTCTTAAAAATAGATTTTTTCATAGCAAAAACCTCACTATACTGATAAATAATGTATCAAAACAGACTATTCCATTCAATCATTTATAATTAAACTCATTATAGCATAATTGCATATAAAAATCAATAAACTGTAGACAAAAGTTATAAAGTTGTACAATTGTTATAATAATAGTTAAATTCTGATACCACGTCTGTAAAATAAAAGAGATTTTACAAGTATCAGTATGCTGATTCGTAATTTTATGAGAATTTTCTCATGTTCGCTATGTCATGTAAATGCCTTTACAAATTTATAAAATAAAAAAAGAGCTATAGCATGTCAAGTATATTACTTAACGTGCTATAGCTTGTAAGCAAAAGCATTACTCTACACTGTCATCGCTGAAGATCTCATTCATTGTTCTCCATCCGAGAACAGCACATTTTACTCTTGACGGCATATGTGAAATATCCTGCAGAGCTGCGGCTTCTTCAAGCTCTTCCAGCTCTTCATCTGTTATTTTATCCTTGATCATTCGCATAAAAATGTCAGCAAGACGCTGTGCTTCTTCAATGCTCTTCCCTATCACAAGATCAAGCATTATGTCCGCTGATGCCTGTGACACCGCACATCCGCTGCCCTCATATGAACCGTCCGTTATTATCCCGTCACTTACCTTAAGATTAAGGACTATATCATCTCCGCAGCTCGGATTGACTCCTTCAAGGGAAAAATCAGCTCCTTCGAGACTATGCTTATGAGCCGGAAAGCGATTATGCTCCGTCAGTATTTCATTGTAAAATGTTCTGTTATTCATAACCCATCCGACTCCTTATCGTTGAAAGAACACCGAGGAATTTTTCAATATCTTCATCGGTATTATAAAATGCAAGGCTTGCGCGTACTGTGGAAGGAATTCCGAGAAGTATATGAAGTGGCTGAGCGCAGTGATGTCCGGCTCTTATACATACGTTATCCTCTGCAAAAATAGCTGCAATATCGTGGGGATGAACATCATCTATAGTAAAAGTAAGTATGCCGTGGTGATCTTCGGCATTATCTGCTCCCAATATGTTCACATGCGGTATCTTCTTCATACCTTCAAAAGCAAGCTTCGTTAGATGAAGCTCTCTTTCTTCTATCTGTTCAAAGCCAACATCATTTACAAATCCTATTGCTGCACGAAGTCCTGCTGCATCGGCGGCACTTACCGTTCCGGCTTCAAATTTGTGAGGAAGCTCTGCAAATACAGTTTTCTCCTTGGAAACATAATCTATCATTTCTCCGCCGCGAAGAAACGGAGGAAGCTTTTTCAGAAGCTTTTTCTTGCCGTAAAGAACGCCTATGCCCATAGGACCGTAAAGCTTATGACCTGAAAAAGCAAGGAAATCAGCATCAAGAGACCGCACATCTACCGCTATATGAGGAACGCTCTGAGATGCATCCACACAGATAAGAGTGCCGTTTTTATGACAAACAGCAGCATATTCCGCTATAGGATTGACCCTTCCGAATACGTTGGATATCTGAGCAACGCTGAATATCTTCGTTGCAGGCGTAAGTGCTTCTCTGAGCATACTTGCTGTCATTGTACCGTCAGGCAGACAGTCAAGAAAACGTATCATTGCCCCGCTGCGCTCTGCAGCTTTCTTCCAGGGAAGAAAGTTACTGTGATGCTCACTTGTAGCTACGAGTATCTCGTCTCCTTCGGTCAGCGCAGCACCGAAGGAGTCAGCAACAAGATTCAGGCTTTCTGTTGCATTTCTTGTAAAAACGATCTCACTGCTGTCTGCAGCATTTATAAAATCGGCAACAACCTGACGTGACGCCTCGTAATCGTCGGTAGCCCTGATACTAAGGTCGTACATTCCTCTCATCGGATTAGCGTTATTATTCAGATAAAAATCCCTTACGGCGTCCACAACGCACATCGGCTTCTGAGCGGTCGCGGCTGAATCAAGGTAGATCATGTCACCCGAAAGGATCGGAAAAAGCTCTTTAATATTTTTATCAGTTATTGTCATTATCATTCTTCCTCTGAAATTCCTAAGTAGTCCTTAATAATGCGGACCGTCGGCTCATGATCTATCCTTGCTGCAGCTGAAAGGATCTTAGCAGAACTGAGCATTCCGAGTATGGTCTCGTCATCAAGGCCTCTTGAACGCAGATAGTAAAGCTCGTCCTCATCAGGCTGACCGATAGAAGCTCCATGCTCGCCCTCGACATCTTCCTCTGTACAGAGGATCACGGGCAGAGATTTATTGATGACATCGTCATCAAGCAGGAGGACTTCTTCACTTTCAGCACCCTTTGAGGCTGAACAGCCTTTGATAAAATTTATCGTCTGACGTGAGTTTTTTATACTCGCTGCCTTCATTACTCCGCTTGCTTTTATCAATGAATCAGTCTTTCTTTCGATATGATCACAGTTATAATTCATATCAAGCATTTCGCCTTCACCCAGTATATAAGCAGTGTCACTGTCGAAACAAGCTCTTTTACCGTTAAGACGGCAATCTGCGCCTATAAATGCCTTTGAAGCTCCGAGACATATGGTCGTAAGCTTCACTGACGAGTTTTCCGCACAGTCGGACTGAACATTTGTGTAAAGTTCTCCGTTGCCGAGAACAGAAAGCTGTACAACATGAAGTGAAGAGTTATTTCCCACCTCAGCTCTTATCTTGAAACCGCCGAAACCGCAGTCTGAGGGATCCTTGGCAGAATAACGGATAATAAGTGTCGCACTTACGTTATCATCAACAAGAATACTCAGAGCGCTCACTGTACTGCCGGGATCAAGATCATATTCCGCAGTAAGCTCAGCGTCTTTTTTATACTCAACAGAATATTCATCAGAGCCGTCAAAAAGCTCTCTATCGTCTTTTCCGGAATACTTCCGGGAATTGATCGCTACTCCGTCGGGAGCATTGAATACAGGCACAGAGAATGACTGCGGTGCAGCAATGCTCATAACAGCATGATTCAGTTTAAGTCGGCTCATTGTGGGAGACGGCAGCTTATTGACCTTGATTTCAATTGTATCCATACCGATCCCCCTTATCCGATACTGCCCGTCATTTCAAGACGTATCAGATTATTCATTTCTATAGCATATTCCATAGGAAGCTCCTTACCGACATTATCAGCAAAGCCGGAAACAATAAGAGCCTTTGCCTCTTCCTCAGACATACCCCGGCTCATAAGATAGAATACAGCATCATCACTGATCCTGCCTATCTTGGCTTCGTGGCCGATATCTGCATCTTTTGTACGGATATCCATTGCAGGAATAGTATCAGAGCGGGATTCGCTGTCGAGCATAAGTGAGGCGCAGGAAACAGAGCTTTTGCTGCCCTTCGCCTTAGCGGTAACACGGACTTCGCTGCGGAAAGTATTTCCGCCGCCGCCCTTTGAAATGGAGCGTGTGTTCATATAAGATGATGTATTCGGTGCATTGTGGATGACCTTCGCGCCTGTATCAAGATCCTGTCCTGCACCCGAAAAGGTTATACCCGTAAACTCGCTTCTTGCACCCTCTCCGTTAAGAACGCTTGTAGGATAAAGATAGGAAACATGCGAACCGAAAGAGCCGGATACCCATTCTATCTTACCCCCATCATCAACAAGAGCACGCTTTGTATTGAGGTTATACATATTCTTTGACCAGTTTTCGATAGTGGAATAACGAAGGGTAGCACGTTTGCCGACAAAAAGCTCAACACAGCCGGCATGAAGACTTGCTGCGTAGTATTTCGGAGCTGAACAGCCCTCTATGAAATGGAGATATGCATCATCCTCAACGATGATCAGGGTATGTTCAAACTGACCGGCTCCCTCTGCATTGAGTCTAAAATATGACTGCAGGGGAATATCGACATGGACCCCTCTCGGAACATAAACAAAGGAACCGCCTGACCATACTGCACCATGAAGAGCCGCAAATTTATGATCTGTCGGAGGAACAAGCTTCATAAAGTGTTCCTGTATCATTTTATTATAAAACTCGTCCTTCATGGCAGTTTCAAGGTCAGAATAGATAACGCCCTGCTTTGCAACAGAATCCTTGAGGTTATGGTAAACGATCTCACTGTCATACTGTGCGCCGACCCCGGCGAGAGATTCACGCTCAGCCTGAGGTATTCCAAGTTTTTCAAATGTGTTCTTGATATCATCGGGAACATCTTCCCAGTCGTTTCTCATACGGGTCTTGGGACGTATATAGGTAACGATCTTGTCCATATCAAGACCCTCGATGGAAGGTCCCCATACCGGCATATTCTGTTTATAGTAAAGCTCGAGAGAACGCAGCCGAAAAGCGCGCATCCAGTCAGGATCGCCCTTTTCATCAGCTATTTCATTTATTATCTGCGGTGTTATACCGCGGTCGAGCATATCGTTTTCATCTTCATCATAGCGGAAATCATAAATGCTCTGATCAAGATCATCAACAAAGGTCTTCTCTTTCATTTTGCTCCCCCTCAGTCGATAAAGGCTTCAAAGCCATTGGCATTGACCTCGTCAACAAGGCTTCTGTCGCCTGTTTTTACGATCCTTCCGGAAGCAAGGATATGGGTCTTATCAACTTTAAGCGACTCCAGAAGTCTTGTGCTGTGGGTTATTATGAGAAGAGTGCCGCCGCCCTCTACAAAAGCATTTATACCGGCGGATACAGTCTTTACAGCATCAACATCAAGGCCTGAATCAGTTTCATCAAGAATCGCAAGCCTGGGTCTGAGCATAAGAAGCTGGAAGATCTCAGCCTTCTTCTTTTCTCCTCCGGAAAAACCGACATTCAGGTCACGCTCTGTATAGGCTTCGTCCATATTGAGAAGCTCTAAAGTGCTTTTCATGCTTTTTTTGAAGTCCCAGAGTCTTATACGCTTACCTGTACGCTGTTCAAGAGCGCTTCTGACAAAGCCTCCGAGTGTTATACCCGGTACGGGTATAGGATCCTGAAAAGTAAGCATTATCCCGCCCTTTGCTCTCTTATCAGTCGGCTCTGATGTAATATCCCTGCCGTCAAAAAAGATACTGCCTGAACTGAGGTTGTATTTCGGATTTGCCATAAGGGTGTGTCCTAAGGTTGACTTTCCTGCACCGTTCGGACCCATTATAACATGCGTTTCTCCCTCATTTATCGTAAGTGAAAGACCCTTGAGTATTTCTTTTTCCTCTACATTAACATAAATATCCTTTACGTCAAGCAATACTTTACTGCTCATATTAACCTCCAGCAAAATGCGTATTATTGACAGCCGATAGCTTTTTCGCGGCTGCATACATAGATCCATTACTGCTTATTGAACAAGCAACACAGGTACAATTTTAATACAAAATGACGAAAAAGTCAAGTAAAACAGAGATAATAATCGTCAATATCTGATTATTTTCCTGATAAACGGTATATACATTATACTGTTTTAATACTATAAAGTCAATAGGTATTATTATATACCCCATAGGGTATGTAATAATACCTGTAATATAATGTTTAAATAACCCGATCATTGCAGCAACGGTAGTACGGACAGTCTCCGCTTTCTTTTGTCAGCAGACAATATTTACAAGATGAGCAATAGCAGGTATGCTTTCACCCTGCTGGCTTGATGTCGGGCTCATAAGCGCACCGGTTGCGACTAACAGCATATTTCTGATCTCTCCGCTTAAAAGTCTGCTCATGATATAGCTGCAGAAAACCGAACCGCAGCATCCGCAGCCTGAGCCGCCCGAATGTACATCCTGTTTTTTACGGTCAAATATCATTTTTCCGCAGTCATTATGATTATCTGTTATGTCAAAACCCTCGTTGCGCATAAGCTCATATAAAAGCTCGGAACCTACATATCCGAGATCACCCGTAAGGATAAGGTCGTAATCCTTTGGTGTGGTTCCGGTATCCGTAAAAAAAGCCGAGATCGTATCTGCCGCTGCAGGAGCCATTGCAGCTCCCATATTATTTGCATCCTTGACCTTCAGATCTGTTATTCTTCCTATTGTTACAGACTTTATCGGACAACCCTTTCCGCTGTTATCCACAATGGCAGCTCCTGCTCCGGTAACTGTCCACTGCGCCGTTGGCGTTCTCTGACCGCCGTATTCTATCGGAAGACGAAACTGTCTTTCAGCAGAACAGAAATGTGAGCTTGTTACCGCAAGAGCCGATGAACAGCCTCCTCCGTCAACAAGTAAGGCTGCAAGCAGCAAGGTCTGAGCCATTGTTGAACACGCTCCGAACTGTCCGAGAAAAGGTATACCTAAGGAACGAAGACCAAAGGTTGAGCTTATGCACTGATTCAGAAGATCTCCGGCAAGCATGACGTCTATATCAAGCGGAGTAAGCCCTGCTTTTGCAAGCGCAAGCGATGCTGCATCCTGCTGCAAAGCACTTTCTGCCTTTTCCCAGGACGTCTTTCCGAGAGTATCATCTGAATATGTTTTGTCAAAGAATTTTCCGAGAGGTCCTTCGGTCTCTTTTTTTCCTGCTACACCTGCGGCTGAATGGATCGTGACCAGACCGTTTATCATAATTGTCCTTTTCCCTATCCTTTGCGGCATAAGATTACCTCCATAAATAATAAATAAAAAAGTGTACCCGACGGCGAAGCCGCAAGATACACTGCAAAGGCACTTATAATTCTGTGTTATCACACCGACGAGTGATAATGCAGACAAAAGTGATCCTGGCTGTAACAGCCCTGTATTATTATTTCCGGAAATAGCCTTTGTATACTTCAGAACAACTGATTCATTCTTTATTCTCGGGATCATACTCAACTGTAAGAGAGAGAATACGCTGATCCTGTACATCACCAACGACAACTGACAGATCACAATATGTAAACGAGGAATTCTTTTCAGGTATCTCGCCCAGCTGTTCGATAGCCCAGCCGCCGACTGATTTACTGTCTGTATCAAGATATCTTTCATCCTTGTCGAAAAGCTCAAGCATATCGTCGATATTAACATCTCCGCTGAGCTCATATTTATTATCCGCCAGCTTTTTTATTTTATGCTCGACTTCCTCATCCTCATCCCATATCTCGCCTACAAGCTGTTCAAGAAGATCCTCCATGGTAACTATTCCGAGTGTTCCGCCGTAATCATCCGTAACAACGGCAATATGCAGACGCTTATACTTGAAATCAGCGAGCAGAGCGGAAAGCTTCTTGCTGCGGTAGATAAAATATGCAGGCTGGATAAGCTCTCTTATATCCGGTTCTGGTGTTTTAAGGATCGTTTCTAGAAAATCACGGGTATGAAGTATGCCTATGATATTATCGATATTATCCTCGTATACAGGAATACGCGAATAGCGCTCTGATATGATCATACTCATTATTTCTTCTATACTATCCGAAATATCTATCGCAACCATATCTACTCTTGGCGTAAGGATATCGTATGCGGTTTTTTCATCAAATTCAAGAGCGGACTGAACGAGCTCGCTTTCCTGCTCTTCAAGCACTCCTTCTTCTTCTATGCTTTCTACGATGAATTTAAGCTCGTCCTCTGTAACAGTAGGTTGGTTATCATTGCTTTTTACGACCTTTTCAAAAGCCTTCTTTATCTGTAAAAGCAAAAATGATACCGGCGTTATTATGACCATAAGAAAGGACAGGGCTCCGGCTGTAGACATGCATATTTTTTCACTGTTTTCCTTTGCAAAGTTTTTAGGAAGAACTTCACCGCAGATAAGAACGACAATAGTGATAACTACGGTACTTAAAAGTGTGCCCATAGCATCTCCGAAAAAGTATACAAACAGAAGTGTTGCAAGTGCTGAACAAGCAATGTTAACTATATTATTTCCAACAAGTATCGTTGAAAGAGCCTTGTCATACCTGTCAAGAATAGCAAGGGCTTTTTTTGCTTTTTTATTGCCGTTATCGGCAAGGGTGCTGAGACGGGCTTTGCTGGCGGAGCTGTATGCTGTTTCTGTTGCCGAAAAAAAGGATGAACAGGCAATCAGAAGGATTATTGCCGCAGATATCAGCCACACATTCAAAAGAATCACTCCTGTATGATCTTACACTATGATACAAATAGCAGACGGCTCTTTAAGCTGACGATCCAAGCAGGTATCAACACTATATATCATTTATCCGGATCGGATGCCGAAAGAGCAATATAGGACAGACAATCCTCAAAACCACCCTTTATGACTATTGAGGGAACAGAGAGCATAAGATTCAGAGGATTGCCGAAATCCTCAACATAGTATCCGTTGCTGTCCTGAGAGCCTAAAAGCTTTGTCATAGGAGATGTATCTTCCATATAACAGTAGAGATCCTTGCCGAGAGAATAACCGAATCCAAGCTCAAAGGCAGTGCCGCTGTCCGGTTCAAATCCGCGGAAACGATTCATATTTGCCGCGATGATATCACAGCTCCTGATCATAGCGGTATTTGACATAAAGATCTCTTCTGCAGTATGACATTCATTATCAAGAGGAAAAAGCCCCTCGAAGCCATAAGAAGCACAGAGCTTTTTCATATATGCTCCTATACTAAGAGAATCCGGACTGAAAACATCAAAGCCGGCAAGATATATCTTTTTCATATTCACCTTTCGTTACCAGCAAAGGACTTCATGTCCTGTCTCGGTTACAAGAACCATTATTTCCCACTGAGCAGAAGGCTTCTTGTCGGCTGTATAGATCGTCCAGCCATCCTCTTTATCACAGTAGACCTTATTTGTGCCCATATTGACCATAGGCTCTATAGTAAAGATCATACCGGGAACAAGGAGCATTTCCTCCCCTGCCTTTGAAACATAGCTTACCCATGGATCCTCATGAAATTCAAGTCCGACTCCGTGACCGCCTATTTCACGGACAACACTGTAGCCGTTTTTCATGGCATGTTCATTCACAGCCTGACCCATGTCGCCGAGAAATGACCAGGGCTGGACTTTTTCCAGACCTATCTCAACACATTCTTTTACAACATCGACAAGCTTTTTCTTTTCCGGATCAACGTTGCCGATACAGAACATGCGCGAAGAATCCGAATAATAACCGTCGAGTATGGTGCTGCAGTCAATATTGATAATATCGCCGTCTTTAAGCACTACTTTATCGGAAGGAATGCCATGACAAACTATCTCATTTATTGATGTACATACGCTCTTGGGGTAGCCCTCGTAATTCAGCGGAGCAGGAACGGCACCCATTTCCTTTGTTTTTTCGTAAACCATACGATCTATCTCTTCCGTTGTCATTCCGACTCTTAAATTCTCGGCAACATAATCAAGAACAGCGACATTGACCTTACAGCTTTCGCGTATCTTTTCGATCTGAGCCGGAGTTTTTATAATAGAATGATCAGGAACTATATGCCCCTTACTGCCTATGTAAGAGATCTTATCATCAAATTCCTGATGACATTTTTTATATTTTTTTCCGCTGCCGCACCAGCAGGGATCGTTTCTTCCGAGCTTATTACTCATGACAATTGTCCTTTCAGTTATTCTTTACCAGGTCTAATTGTATCATATAAAACAACATTTGTAAAGAGCTCGGGGCGATCATCCCTCCTGTATCTATAACTCGATTGCCCCTGAAGAAAGTGCCCCTATAGTGCGCCTACCCTGCGGTGCACTTTTTATAGTTTTTTCAGGGGTGGCAGGCGCGAAGCGCCTGCCACCCCTGAAAAAGCAAATTTTTAACAGCATCAGCTGTTCTTGCGGATATTATCTATATTCTCTGTTGTTCCGCCGCCATGATCATCGGGATCACGGAATTCGCCCCTCTTCACAAGGCGGAGAAAAGCTTCAACAACGTCTCTTGAAAGCTGGGTGCCTGCACTGCATTTAATGATATTTACAACCTTGTCGAAATTCATACGGTCTCTGTAGGGACGATTTGAATACATAGCGTCAAAGCAGTCGGCAACAGCAATTATCTGTGCTGCCCTTGGTATCTCTCCTTCTTTGAGGTGATTAGGATAGCCCTTTCCGTCAGGTCTTTCATGATGAGCCTGAGCGCCCAAAGCAAGCTCCGGCATAATGTTTATACCCTTAAGAGCTTCATAACCCATTGCAGCATGTGATTTGATTATCTCAAATTCCTCATCTGTCAGCTTTCCGGCCTTATTCAGCACCTCTGAGGGAATACCTATTTTCCCGATGTCATGAAGCAACGCAATATAATAATACTTTTCTGTATCTTCATCATTGTAGCCGAGCTCCTTGCAAAGCATAGCGGTATATTTTGCAACTCGCAGTGAATGTCCGTTGGTATACTTATCCTTCATATCTATGACCTTAGCAAAGGCTTCGGTGATCTCACGGACAAAGGTCATGTTTTCCTGATGCTTCTTTTCAAGCTTTTCAACTCTCCAGCGGATATACATTCTAACGATCATAATGATAAGCAATATGATAAGAATGGCAATAACAACATAGAACCACAGCATTTCATAGAAGGCCTTTTCTTTGATGATCTTAACGGATATCGTTTTATCGCCGAAGCCCCTGGAATCTCTTATCTGTAATACAAACTGATACTCGCCGCCGGAAAGATTTGTATAATCCACAGGCTGAAGATCACTCCTGCTTACTGTTGTGATCGTATCTTCAAAGCCCTGAAGCCGATATGATATCTTGGGAGTCATCAGCGAATAATTGTATACATAGCTGTAAACCGTAAGCTTCTTGACATTTGAAGAAATAGTGAATACTCCGGTCTTATCAGGATAAACTCTTTTTCCGTCAACTTCTATATAAGGAATTGCAGCCTTGAGAGAATTGACGTTATCAAGCGGCTTTTCGATATTGACCCTTGCGACACCGGTCGTTCCGGATATATACAGATCACCGTCTGATGTTAGCTCACTATATGAATTTGCTGTAGATACACATGGGATCCCGTTGTCCATACCGTAATGCACCGGAGAAATATCGGAATTTGCGAGCAGCTCTTCGACCGGTAGAATATATATGCCGTTACTGCTGAGGATCCATATCTCTCCCCTGCTGTTTTCAAAAATATCGAAGTTATTTGAATAGGGGAATCTGTTTATAGTGGTCACTTTGTAGTCAGATGTCATATATGCGATGGAGTTACTTGTTATTATCCAGTACAGATTGCGTAGCTTATCCGGTTTAATGCGAAGTATAACATCAGACATAAGACCGTCTTCTGTACCTATATGTTTCAGACCGCTTTTTTTATTCGGGATATATATGCCGTCACCGTTTGAACCGACAAGAATATCTCCGTTGTCGCCTTCTGCTACAGTAAGAGTTTCGGTATTTATTATTCCTTTTTCAGTACCATAGCTTTCGATGACTTTGCCGTCTTTTATAACATTTACTCCGCCTGTAAGAGCAACAAGAAACGACCCGTCTTCACGCTCATATACAGTACGGATCCTGTCAGAAAGAAGACCTTCCTTTTCAGTATATTCGGTCAGCTCTCCGTTATCAAGACACAGCAGACCATGTTTTCTCCATGTCGAAATCCACAGCCTGTTTTTGCTGTCCCTTATCAAAGAACGTATACGGCAGCCATCAAGATACTTCAGAAGATCGTCAGCTTCGACTTTTTCGCCGGAACCGGTCTGAGCTTTTTTCAGCGGTACCGATGATACTACCCCATCACTGTTTAATACAGTAATTCCCGAGTCTGTCCCGATATAGAGCAGGTCATCAATAGCACATGTTGAATTTACAACAGCTTTATCAAGGCCAAAACGCTTATAAATATCCGAGAACTGATTGCGGACGATCTTCATCACGCCCTGACGGGTCGAGGTGAACCAAAGATTGCCTTCATAATCAGTCATAGCATTACCGATAGAACCGGTCATAGGCAGGTTTTCGAGAACCTCAAATCCGTTTTCGCTGAGTATACCTATACCGTTTTCTGCGCAGATCCATAGCTTTTCATCAAAGTATTCAAATTCATTTACACTTGCAAGCGGCGAAATATCCGTTTGGGTCAGTTTTGAAAGGCCGTCTTCAATACTTCCGTAATAAAGCTCTGAATCAGCTGTTCCGAGATATACGAAACCGGGAGATACCGTATCGGGAAAAATGCTGACTATATTATCAACACCGATCTGGTCCTGGCTGAAATAGTTTTCTACATTACCTGACCTGATCGTAAAAACATCACCGTCATTTGTAAGGGCATATATCAGACCGTCCTGACCGACCTGTATGTTTCTCATATATTGATAATCATCCGTAAAATAAGGAGAGGATATCATATTCCATTTCATTTCATTGTTTATAGTACCGATGCCTCTCGTCGTACCAACGTATATGAGACCATTGCCGTCCTCGGAAATAGAACGGATATAAGACGATTCCATTCCTTCGGATTTGTTCCACTGACGAAACTCACCCTTTTCCATAAGGAAAACTCCGTTATCACTGGTTCCTATCCAGAGTCTATCCTTACTGTCAACATAAAGGCAGACAACACTTGCGATACCGGTAGTCGAGTCGATACGTTCAAAGGTATTACCGTCATAACGTATCAGACCGTCGTAGCTGCCGATCCAGATAAATCCTTCTTTTGTATTTACGATAGCATTTGCCTCCGGAGTCGGAAGACCGTTGGTATTATCATAAAGAACAGCAGAATAGCCGTCATTATGACTGATAAGGTCTACAGAGATGTCTTGTTCTTCACTATCAGCAGCATATACTGTATTACGGTTTTCTAAAACCGAAAACAACAAAAATATCATCAGAAATATAACCGATATAAAGAATATACGATCGATTTTTTTAATAAAAAAACAGCTTGATGAATATGAAACATTTAGCATTTCTTTTATCCCCCGGGAACTTCAAAACTATCAATATATGCACTTTCAATAGTATAATATCAAAAAAATGGCGTTTTGTCCATATGATAATTGCATTATAACGGTATTATTACATACAACAGGCTTTTCTTTGAAACAGTGTTTTCTGAGATGGGGGTGTCGCAAAATAATGATTCTGACGGAAACCCAATTAGTTCTATGTTTTTTTGTGTGCCCGCAGGAAATGCCCTTGGGATACGCCTAACCTGCGGCGCATTTTTTTAGCGTTTTTTCAGGGGTGCCAGGCGCGAAGCGCCTGGCACCCCTGAAAAAACAAATATTTATTAATCCGGTCGCGCCGAAGACACTGTCGGAGCTGACAAACTAAAAAACTACCGGATGATCTTTTCCATTCCTATCTTCTGAGGAGAAAGCCCCATTGATTCATAGAATTTAACTGCACCGGGGTTACAAGTCCAGACATTGAGCGTTATATTATAGAAGCCATGGACAGCGGCATATTCTTCAACAAAATCAAATAAAGCTTTTCCTATATGTTTTCCCCTCGCAGCTTCATCAACACAGATATCATCAATATAAAGTGTATTTATATCCGTAAGAACGTTATCACCTTTTATCTGCTTATGTATGCAGAAGGCATGACCCAATGGTATATCGTTTTCGTCAACGCATACAAAAACAGGTGTAGTATCATCACACAGAATGGTTTTTAGCTCATTCTCGTTATATTTTGTTGCAGGTCCCTTGAAAAGATCCGGCCTTCCGTTATGATGGACCATATCCACCTGAACAAGAAGCCTGAGAATATAAGGGATATCCTTTGCTTCAGCACGTCTGACTTTCATATCAATATCTCCTCGCAGGCTGATATCCTGCTGCAAAACGTAATGCTTTATTCTGCCCTTGAAAGCATTGTCAGGGTGAGGATATACCTTTCAGAATCCGCTCCGCAGCCAGTTACTACCGAATAATAGGTCTTGCTGTTTTTGCTGAAGGCAGCTATAAGACAGCAGCCGGCTTTATCTGTTGTACCTGTTTTCATTCCGACAGCATCCTTTGAATAGAATTCACTCTCAGGATCGAGCAGAAGATTTGTATTCTTCCATGTAATGCTTTCACCGGACTCAAATACAACACTTTTTTCAAATGTTCCGACGATGTTATTTATCTCCGGTATCTCATATGCATAAACGGCAAGCCTGACAAGATCCGCAGCGGTCGTGTATTGATCTTCATTATCCCAGCCGTCAGGATTAACAAAATGGCTGTCAGACATACCTATCTGAGCTGCAGTTTGATTCATCAGATCAACAAACGACTTCACAGCTTCATCATCGCTCATAGACGGATCTCCGGAAACCGTTCTTGCCGTAGAAACAGCCGCAGTATATGCCGCATCATTGCCGGAGCATAAAAGCATACCCGTAAGAAGATCACGTACTGTCAGACGATTACCCTCCGAAATAAAGCATTTACTTGAATCTAATTCCACAAGATGCTGTTCACTGCCAACTGTAACGATATCCTCCGGGCTCATATATTTTAGCATAACTGACGCAGTAAGAAGCTTTGTCAGACTTGCCGGAGCTGTCGTTTTTGCTGCGCTGTCACTATAAATGTACTCTTTATCATCTGCACAATAAAGCACGGCAGAACGACAGGCAGGATTATATATCAGCTTGTCTGAATCAGACGGCTCATTATCCGGAAGGGAAGGCTCCTGAGATCCTTCATCAGCTGAGGCATATACATCAGAAGCCGGAGTTATCTCAGATGTATCCGGAGCATTAACCGAACAGGCTGAAAGAAACAATAAGCTGCACAGCGCAAATACCAATAACGACTTTATTTTCATTTATACGACCCCTTCTGAACATTTTCAAATATAATATAACAGAATACAGGGGAATTGTCCAGCGAAAACCATTTTTTATAGTTTTTTTTCAGGGCTGTGAAACTATTCGCAGTCCCGGTCGTTGCGTAGCAACGATCGGGCGAACGAGAGAGTGTTAATGCGACAACCCCGCTAATAATAAATAGGAAGTAAGCCGCTGGGTAGATGCGCTCCAGGGCATGCTGCTACGGAGTGCTTTCTGAACCTTGACTTTTATATTTATTTATTGTAAAATTTACTAAAAATATAAAGGATTTTGGTGTAAAACTGATATGGAATTGTGGGATCTATATACTCCGGACGGAATCAAAACCGGGATCGTAATAGACAGGCACGGCTCTGAACGCATACCGGATGGATTATATCATATTAGCTGTGAGGTCCTTGTGCGTCATAATGACGGTGACATACTTCAGATGCTGAGAGCAAAAACGAAGAAAGAATACGGGGGTTGTTACGAAACCACTGCCGGAGGCTCTGCAAATTCAGGAGAGACTCCCGAAGAATGTGCAAAAAGAGAGCTTTTTGAAGAGACCGGGCTTTCCGCCGGACAGCTTCGTCTTGTTGACAGAAGGCTCAACGAAAAATACAGATCTATTTTTTATTCTTTTGTTACAGAAATCGACTGTGATAAATCTTCTGTCATACTCCAACAGGGTGAAACAGAAGGTTACCGATGGCTGTCACCTGAGCAATTTTCAGGATTTCTCAACTCCTCACTTGATATCGATATTCTTTTTGAACGTTACAAGCAATACTATACAGAATGTGGTTTTATCGGAGGCTGATAAAATGGAACTTCCGTTAACAGTAAGAAATGCGATCGAAGCGAACGCTGCAGCCTGGCAGCCTTCTGTACTGAAAAATGCATCTTCTGCGCTTACAGACAGGTATAAGACTGTCAGCGGCAGCGGCAAAAACCTTGTTATTTCCGAGGCGGACGCTGCTGTATATGCAGCCGTTCGTATGCCCGCCACCTTCGGAGCAGTATATTCAGCTCTGAAAAGCTCACTCGATATTTCAGGGGTCGAATGCGGATCGTTGCTTGATGCAGGTTCAGGCACCGGCGCCTGTGCATGTGCTGCTGCCGAATTGTGCGATCTTGATGAGATCACTTGTCTCGAAAGGGAAAAAGTGATGGCTGATCTCGGAATAAAGCTTCTGAGCAATTGCGGCTCTCCCCTTTCCTATGCAAAATGGAAAAGTCTTGATATCACAAAAGATGAAACGGATATCCGAGCCGATCTTGTCACGGAATCATATATGCTTAACGAATTGAAGCCTGAGCAAAGGCACAAAGCGATCGACAAGCTATGGGAATGTACAGAAAAGCTTCTGCTTCTTGTAGAACCCGGAACGAAAGATGGCTTTGAAGTAATAAAAGAAGCGCGTTCATATCTTTTGAAGAAAGGCGGGCATATCGCTGCACCTTGTCCGCATGAAAATGAATGCAGACTTGATAAAAACGACTGGTGTCATTTTACTGCAAGAATACAGCGAAGCCGACTCCATAAACTTATAAAAGGCGGAGATGTTCCTTATGAGGATGAAAAATACACATATATTGCTGTAATACGATCTCCGTCATATACAAGCTATTCAAGAGTACTCAGACATCCCGTGACTGAAAAAGGTCGTATAACGCTCTCACTTTGCTCGCCTGACGAGAACAGAACCGTTACCGTAACGAAAAGTTCTCCGATTTACAAACAGGCAAGAAAAGTCAGATGCGGAGATATAATAGCAGAGGAGATGTAATAATGAATACCGAAGAACAGATAATGGATACTGCGAACAAGGTCGCTAAGGAGCTTGTGACACTTTCGCAGTCAAATGGACTCAATGAAGAAACATTTCTTGATTTTCTTCAGGACAGCATGCTGCCTGTAGAACAGTTTTTCGCAAACTACACATGTGCCATCATGGAAATTGAGACTAAATTCAAGGTGCTTAATGAACAGTTTTCGCTCAAATACGACGGAAACCCGATCGAATCCGTTCATTCAAGGGTAAAGGATTACGACAGCCTTATACGCAAGGTCGTAAGAAAGAATATTCCGAGAGATCTTGCTTCAATAGAAGAAAACATCAACGACATAGCAGGCGTACGTGTAGTGTGTTCGTTTGTAGACGACATTTACAGACTTGCGGAATGTCTTTTACAGCAGGATGACATAACGCTTATAAGCCGCAAGGATTACATAATGAATCCCAAGCCCTCGGGCTACAGAAGTCTGCATCTTATAGTATCAGTTCCTGTTTTTTATGAGAATGAAAAGAAAAGCGTCAAGGTCGAGGTCCAGCTTCGCACCATCGCAATGGATTTCTGGGCAAGTCTTGAACACAAGCTGCAGTACAAGAAAAACATAACCCCTCAGATGAAGGAAATGCTTCGCTCTGAGCTTATCGACTGTGCAAATATAAGCTCTTCGCTTGACAGCAGGATGCAGAATGTCAGAAATCTTTTAGTGTCCTCAAACGGAAGCTAACTGAGGGATGTTTATCACGGAAAATCATTTCGGTCAATCCGCCAGACCGTGCCTTCGGCACGACCGGGCTATTTTAAGACTTGTTTTTTCAGAGGTGACGCGAGCTTTGCTCGCGTCACCTCTGAAAAAACACTATAATAAAAGTGCGCC
>CADCPT010000282.1 GCA_902803385.1 uncultured Ruminococcus sp. | reverse complement strand
TCAGTTCACGAATAAACAGCATGTCATCTGCAAGATCATCTGGTGTCTGATAAGGTGATCCTACCATAAATCCGCAGCCAACCTGATAACCGATATCCTTAAGGTCGTAAAGGCAGCGCTTTCGGTTTTCCGGTGAAAGCTTTTCAGGATGAAGCTGTCTGTAATGATTGTTGTTTGCAGTTTCCTGTCTCAGAAGATATCTGTCTGCACCGGCTTCAAAATATGATATATAGCTTTCACGGCTTTTTTCTCCTATCGAAAGCGTTACTGCACAGTCAGGATAATCTGATTTGATCGTTTTTATTATATCGGTTATGATCTCATCGGTATAATATGGATCCTCGCCGCCCTGAAGGACAAATGTTCTGAATCCGAGATCATAACCCTGTTTACAGCACAATAGTATTTCTTCCTTGCTGAGTCTGTAGCGCTGGGCATTTTTATTACTGCACCTTATACCGCAGTAATAACAGTCGTTTTTACAGTAGTTTGTAAACTCTATAAGACCTCTGACAAATACATCTTTTCCATAATAGCAATGACGGATTCTTCTTGCTTTTTCAAACAGATATTCCGAAATCTCGGGAGTATGATCTTTGATAAGCAGAGAATACTCCTGCTTTGAAAGCTCTTCTCCGGCTTCGAGTCTGTCGATCAGTTCCTTCATATTCATTTTGACGAGCAGACGACCTTTGAGCTTATTCCGTCAAGCATACCGATCTTACCTGCAAGTGTATTGATCACGTCTGTAGGAGCGTCAAGAGCGATGCTTATAATGTTTACGTTTTTCTGGGGATAGGGCAGACCCATCCTTCCGATAATGTAACTGCCGTATTCATGCAGCAGTTCATTTAATCTATCGGTAGAATCAATGTTTTCAACAATTATACCGATAATAGAAACATGACTTTCCATAGTCCTCTCCTTTTCTTCCGCAATAAAAATGCACCCCCATGGGTGCAAAGAATAAGCTCTCCAGGAGCATATAGCTTGCACCTTCGGCACAGGACGAACCTTGTGCATTAGTTGCGGTATTGTAATAGAATTGCAGATCTCCCGCAAGCCTCAGCTATGCGTTTGATCTGTTATTATTTTAACATAATTTATACTGCATTGCAATAGATTTTTATTCTTTTTGTTATTGCGATTTTTTCAGGGGGAGGAGTACAGATTATGAAAGACAGAAACAATTGTATGTTTTCTCCGGTCTTGCTTTTTGTCTCATATAGGGATATAATATTAGCAGAAAAAGGAGAGGAAATAAGAATGAAAACATCAGATTTTTATTATGATCTGCCGGAGAGGCTGATAGCACAGACGCCGATAGAACCGCGTGACAATTCAAGAATGCTTGTAATGGACAGGAAAACAGGTGAGCTTCAGCACAGGCATTTCTATGATATAATAGATTATCTCAAAGAAGGGGATTGTCTTATTCTCAATGATTCTCGTGTTCTGCCTGCAAGAATATATGGAGTTAAAGACAGCACAGGTGCAAATGTAGAATTCCTTCTTCTTCGCCATATAGAGTCGAAACGTTGGGAAGCTCTCGCTAAACCCGGAAAAAAAGCAAAACCGGGTGCTGTTTTTACTTTCGGCGATGGAATAATGAAATGTACGGTTGCAGATGTTACGGAAGAAGGCAACCGTATACTCGATTTTGAATGTAAAGGAAGCTTCTATGAGGTGCTTGATAAGCTGGGTCAGATGCCTTTGCCTCCGTACATTCACGAAAAGCTGAAGGATAAGGAAAGATATCAGACGGTGTATTCGCGTGAGCTTGGTTCCGCTGCTGCTCCGACAGCCGGTCTTCATTTTACGCCCGAGCTTCTTGAAAGAGTAAAACAGAAGGGTGTAAAAATTGGTTTTGTTACGCTTCATGTCGGACTGGGTACTTTTCGCCCCGTAAAAGTAGATGATGTAACAAATCATCATATGCATTCAGAGCATTATGAACTGCCCGAGGAGACAGCTGAGCTTATCAATGAAACTAAAAAGAACGGCGGACGCATTATTTCAGTCGGAACAACAAGCTGCCGGACACTCGAAACTGTTGCGGCAAGAGAAGGATCGATAAAAGCAAGTGAAGGCTGGACGGATATTTTTATTTATCCCGGATTTGAATTCAAAGTGCTTGATGGACTTATCACGAATTTTCATCTGCCGGAAAGCACGCTTATTATGCTTGTATCAGCCTTTGCCGGCTTTGACAATGTAATGAACGCATATGAGATTGCTGTTGAGCAGGAGTACAGATTCTTTTCATTTGGAGATAGTATGCTCATATTATAAATATAATATGAGCATATTATATTGACTTTTATTATATTATGGTATATAATATTAATAATAAACATTAAGGAGTTGATATTATGTCAAAGGTAAGTGCGAATATCAGTATAGATGCCGAGGTCAAAAAGCAGGCGCAGGAATTGTTTGCCCAGCTTGGTATGGATCTTTCAACTGCTGTCAATATTTTTCTTCGTCAGTCGATAAGAAGTCAATCTATACCTTTTATGATCACTGCAGAAGTACCTAATGAAGAAACAAGAAGGGCTATAGAAAATGCACGCAATGGAGTAGGACTCAGCAAAGGATTCAATTCGGTTTCAGAGCTTATGGAGGATCTGTATGCTGACGATTAAATACGAAACGACATTTAAAAAAGACTTTAAGCGAATAGTAAAACGGGGTTACAACATTACATTGATGGAAGAGGTAATTGAAATGTTGGCAAATGAAAAACCACTTCCGAGAAAGTATAAGGATCATCAGTTGACGGGTGAATATTCAGACTGTCGTGAATGTCATATCACACCTGACTGGCTTCTGATATACAGGATTGATGATAATGCGCTCGTTTTGGCATTGACAAGAACCGGTACACACAGTGATCTGTTCTGAAATCCTGCTTCCCGTAAGCATAGGGGATTGCACTCTGATTATTTAAAACAATTATTTGGAGATGAAAAATAATATGAATTATCTTGTTACCGGGGGAACTTCCTTTGTTAGTAAATATACAGCTGAGTATTTTGTATCCAAGGGACATAACGTTACTGTAATGAACAGGGGCAGCCGCCCTCAGATAAACGGGGTCGAACTCATTGAATGTGATAGAACTGACTGCAGAGATCTGTTTTCCGGCAGACACTTTGATGCAGTTCTTGATATTACTGCCTATACCGCAGAGCATATCGAGGGACTTCTATGCAGCAGAGTGACCTTTGATGACTACATACTAATAAGCTCGAGTGCTGTTTATCCCGAAACAAATCCTCAGCCCTTTACGGAAGAGCAGCAAACAGGAAGAAACAGTGTATGGGGTGATTACGGTACAAACAAAATAGCCGCCGAAAAGGCACTTATTGCCAGCGTACCGTCTGCTTATATTCTTCGTCCGCCATATCTTTACGGAAAATACAATAATGTTTATCGGGAGGCATTTGTTTTTGACTGTGCAGAGGCTGACAGAAAATTCTACGTTCCGCGTGACGGAGAGTGGATGCTTCAGTTTTACAGTGTCAATGATCTGTGTCGGTTTATGGAGCTGATTCTTAATACACATCCCTCTGAGCACATATTCAATGTCGGTGATGACCCGATAAGCGTTAAAGACTGGGTTACTCTATGCTATGCTATTGCAGGAAAGACACCTGAATTTGTCAGCGTAAACAGTGATGTTTTCGCGAGAAGATTCTTTTGCTTCTATGATTATGAATATGTTCTCGATTGTTCAAAGATGAAAGATCTTTTACCTGAAAGTATTAGTCTTGAGGATGGTCTCAGAGAAGACTATGAATACTATATCAAAAATCCAGACAGCATTTTCCGCAAGAATCCGTATATAGATTTCATTGATAATGAATTGAAATAAAAAATATCCCTGCGGAAGACCGCAGGGAATAAACTCTTTATTCAGAAAATTTAACTTTGTCGATAAATCTGCACAGTGCATCATATGTTTCAGAACTCAGGTCATGCTCGATCTTGCAGGCATCTTCCTTGGCTGTAAGCTCATTGACCCCGATCTTGATAAAAAACTCCGATAGCCTCTTATGTCTGTCATAGGTGCTTTCGGCTATCTTCATCCCGACATCAGTTATTGTGATGTAATTATCTTTGTCCATCGTTATGAGACTGCGTTCTTTCAGTCTTTTTGTGGTATAGGTAACCGATGGTTTTGTAACTCCCAAAAGGTTGGCAACATCGATCGAACGAATATATCCGTTTTTTTCTTTGAGCATAAGCATGGCTTCAAGATAATCTTCTGTGGTTTTTTCTGATTTCACGTCAGGTTTCATTTTTTATCCTCCCGGAAGCTTATTACCGATTATTTTAACATGTTTTTGCATTGTTTTCAAGAATATATTTGAATTATGGTGGTACAATGAATAAAACTCGTCTTTCCGCAGGAAGCCTTGCTATCATCTACATTATACTGTCTGCTTTTTGTTTTGCATTTATGAATCTGTTTGTCAGATTATCGGGCGATCTCCCCCCGATGCAGAAGAGCTTTTTCAGAAACCTTGTTGCCGTATTTTTTGCACTTATTGTGCTTCTGAAAAATAAAAGCGGATTCAGATGGAAGAAGGGAAATCTGCCTTACCTTATTCTGCGCTCCGCTTTAGGCACACTCGGCATAGTATGCAACTTTTATGCAATAAGCAATATTCCTCTCGCAGATGCATCTATACTGAACAAGATGTCTCCGTTTTTTGTTATCATCTTTTCCATAGTTTTTCTTCATGAAAAACTCTCATTATTTCAGGCAACTGCTGTTACAGCAGCATTCATCGGTGCAATGTTTGTTGTTAAGCCTTCGTTTTCAAACATCGAAATGATACCTTCAGCGATCGGTCTTTTCGGTGGAATGTGCGCAGGTTTTGCTTATACAATGGTTCGTATACTCGGAAAAAGAGGGGAGAATGGTCCGTTTATTGTTTTCTTCTTTTCTGTGTTTTCCTGTCTGTCTATGCTTCCTTTTCTGATATTTGATTTTCACCCTATGAGCTTGTTTCAGTTATTCATGCTTATAGGTGCCGGTCTGTCAGCCGCAGGTGGACAATTTTCCATAACATCAGCTTACTATCATGCACCTGCGAGGGAAATATCTGTTTATGATTATTCACAGATAATTTTTGCAACAACCCTTGGCATTATTTTCTTCGGTGAGC
The DNA here is from genome assembly GCA_902803385.1 of uncultured Ruminococcus sp. Taxonomy (GTDB): domain Bacteria; phylum Bacillota; class Clostridia; order Oscillospirales; family Acutalibacteraceae; genus UBA1213. Next base: position 3,631 of record CADCPT010000282.1, on the reverse strand, counting down.
TGCCGGATATCTACAGTATTATCGGTTATTCAATTATTATTTCGATGGCAGTCCTGATGTTTTTTTATAATAACAAACGCGGTATTTTTGCCCCACAAAAGAAATAGCTTCCTGATTTGGTTACAATTTATTAAAATTTTCTTATTATTCTTGAATCATCTGTTACTTTATGCTATAATAACCTTGTATATAAATAAAAATATCATAGAAATATGATTTTGGAGGTAATTGAAATGAAAAAGCTTTCCGGTCTTGCAGCTATTCTGTTTGCTGCTGCCATAGCAGTATCTCTGTCAGGCTGCAAGGGAAATACAATCTATCTTGATCCGGTCAGTGGTTCCGGCGGTCAGCCTGCGCCTGCTGTATCTTCTCAGTCAGCTGTTGAATCATCTGTAGCTGAATCTCCCGCTACCGAGTCTTCTGCTGAAGCTTCTGTAGCTCAGTCTTCGGCCGAAGCATCTGCTGCTGAGTCATCTGAAGTTCAGTCCAGCGCTGCTGAATCATCAGAAGTACAATCCGGTGCTGCTGAAAACAAAACAGATTATATCTATTTTGACAACAGCGAACTGAAATGGGAAAAGGTAAGTGCATACTGGTGGAACAGCAATTATGATCCGATAACGAATAAGATCACAGGAGAACTATATCCCAAGAATGGTCCGGACGGTACACAGGATCTTAAGGGTGCATGGCCCGGAGTATTGCTTGAAAAACTCGGAGACAGTGATATCTATAGATGTGCAGTTCCTGTAGGTGCCACAAAGATCATCTTTAATTCAGGTATTCCGGACGATGATGTCAAAAACGGAGTTGAGGCATTCCAGACAGGCGATATCGACTTCAGCGAAACTGCCAATGCCGGTCAGATCTATAAGATAGATAAATCTACAGAAGCTACACCCGGCAGAGCTAAGTTCAAGACCAAGTATACATATAGTGCTGGTGCTTGGTCGGATTACAACGGATGATTTGTTCAAAAACAGATATTTATCAGCCCGGTCGTTTTGCAACGACCGGGCTATTAGATATTTGTTTTTTCAGGGGTGCCAGGCGCAAAGCGCCTGGCACCCCTGAAAAAAACATTATAAAAAAGTGCGTTGCAATGGAGCTGAAAAGATTTTCACCCCCATAATTATAAATGTAAAACTTCCATTTAGTCTTTTTCAAGCTTCTTTAGCTTTGCTATTTCATCCTTTTCAAGACGTATCTGCGCGTCCTTTATGATCTTTACATCAGAAACATTGAAGGTATGTGGAGAAGCGTCGGGAGATTTGTGCATTGATACTGTCAGTGTTCCCGTAAGTAGATTCACATCTACAACATTTCCTTTTCCGTCCGGAGTATCAACAATTGCTCCGATCTTGGGGGTTGTTTTCAGCAGGGAGGTATAAGTGTCCTGCTCGTATTTTAAGCAGCACATAAGCCTTCCGCATGTTCCTGAGATCTTTACGGGATTAAGAGACATTCCCTGTTCCTTTGCCATTTTTATCGAAACTGGCTGAAACTCTCCCAGAAAAGTATTGCAGCAGAACGGCCTTCCGCAGATACCGAGACCGCCAAGCATTTTTGCTTCGTCTCTTACTCCTATTTGTCTGAGTTCAATTCTTGTTTTAAATACATAAGCAAGATCCTTTACAAGCTCACGAAAATCGACTCTTCCGTCAGCTGTGAAGTAGAATAAAATCTTGTTGTTGTCGAATGTGTATTCAACGTTGACAAGCTTCATTTTTAACCCATGCTGTTTGATCTTCTGTTCACAGATATCGAAAGCGCGTTCTTCTTTTTTTCTGTTTTCAGCGGCTTTTTCAATATCTTCCGGGGTCGCTTTTCTGAGCATTTTTTTCAGTGGGGCAGTAACACTGCTGTCACTAAGCTCTCTGTTTTCCATTGCGACCTTTCCGCATTCAATGCCCCGGCTGGTTTCAACTATAACATCATCACCGATTTTAAGTTCTTCTCCGTCCGGATCAAAATAATAAATCTTTCCTACTTCCTTGAATCTTACGCCAATTACACAAGCCATTTTTATCCTCCGTTATGCTTTCAGCACGGAACTGAACCAGGTGCCGAAAAAATTCATATTAATATTTGTTTTCAATACTTTTCTTGCTCTCGCTATATTATCGTTCATATTCATAAGACGTTTTTTTGATATCCTGCTTGCAACATCTACAGCAGTTTTATTATTTGTTTCTGCTCCGACAGAAGCTTTTATGCAGCAGGCAGATAATTCTACAAGATAATCAAGAGTTCTGACAGCAAAGCTCCGATCCTTCGCAAGCTTGTTTGTAAGAACAAGCAGATCATATTCTGTTCCGAATGCAGCCTCTTTAATGATCTGCTGTGCAAGAAGCTGTGCTTCTTCTCCGCCGGCTTCTATTATTTCCGAAGCCTGTCCGATGTTTCCCGAAGTGATCCTGACAGCCGATACAATGCTGTCGTTGTCTGATTGAGGATACTTTTCTGTCAGAAATCTGATCGCATCTTCTGCTTCTGCCGGGAAAAGTGAATAGAGCCTTACTCTTGAACGGACAGTCTGTAAAAGCATATTAGCAGATGTGACAGTCATTATGAACATGACATTACGCGGCGGTTCTTCGAGCACTTTGAGAAAGGCATTCTGAGCCGGAGCAAGCATTTTATCACAATTAAGAAGCAAAAACGCTTTCATAGGGGCTTCATTTGGTTTTACAAAGGCATCGGCTCTGATCCTTCTGATCGCATCAACAGAAAGCTCCCCGCTGTTTTCGCCGTTTGCGATATAAATATCCGTATGGTTTCCATGCAATGCTTTTCTGCATCCGGGACATACACCGCAAGGTCTGTCGTGTTCGGCGGTACAAACTGCATATCTCGAAAGGATCTCGGCAAGTGTGCGTTTTCCGGTTCCTTTAGCTCCGTCAATAAGGATGGCATGGGGAAGAGTACCTTTTTCTGCTGCTTCGGATATATCAGCTATCACATTATCGTTAGAAACAAAATCTTTAAACTGCATATATCCACCTTCCTTCACGCTGCTTCACCATACCAGATTATTATATACTATTTTCAGGATTATTACAAGTAGTTGTAAAAAACTATCTTCTGTCTGAGTACTTTTTGATAATTGTTTCCTTCCCGTTGTATGTCTTACAACGTACCCGAGAAAGTAATTAAACCATTGATCTGAATGCATTTTCATTTTTTTAATAATATTTCCTCGTATTTAATATGTTTTCCGAGCATAAATAGAGCTATCAGATTCGGTATTGCCATAAGCCCGTTAATAAGATCAGAAATATCCCACACAAGTTCAATGCTGAGGATACATCCCAGAAATGCAGCCAATGTATATACTATTCTGTATATTTTTATATACTTTTGTCCTGTAAGATATTCAAGTCCTTTTTCGCCGTAGTAACACCAGGAAATGAGTGTAGCAAAGGCAAAAACAAATATTGAAAGGCATATAAAATATTCCCCCGGCTTTCCAAGGGCGGTTTTGAAAGCTTGGACACATATCGATATCCCGTCACGACCTGGTTCAATGCATGAAGTTGTAAGAATACATAATGCCATAAGCGTACACATTACGATCGTCTCAGTAAATACCTGAAAGATTCCCCACATTCCCTGTGTATACGGGTCATTT
>CADCPT010000281.1 GCA_902803385.1 uncultured Ruminococcus sp. | reverse complement strand
GTAGGCGCACCCCAAGGGCACTTCCTACGGGCGCACTTGACTGGTTTCAAGGGATTGCCATCAGAATCCTTATTTTGCGACAGCCCCACCCTTGAAAAATCATAGTAGTCATAGGTTTTCTTAAGGAACGTTGTCAGAGTATGATCCTGCCCTCAAGCACTGCCATAAGGTGCTCTCCGTAGGGGCTTTTGCCATATCTCTCAGCGCTTTCCTTCAGCTTTTTGTCGTCTATCCATCCGAAACGATAAGCTATTTCCTCCGGGGCAGATATTGTCATGCCCTGGTATTCCTCTATCATGCAAACAAAATTCGTTGCTTTTCTGAGACTGTAAAACGTTCCTGCATCGAGCCATGTGAATCCGCGCCCTAAAAGCTGGGCGTTCAGTCTGCCCTCTTTAAGATACATATCGTTGAGGGTGGTTATTTCAAGCTCTCCTCTTGCGCTGGGCTTCACCTGTTCTGCTTTTTCACTTACCCCGGCAGGATAGAAATACAGCCCGACGATAGCATAATTGGACTTCGGGTGAGCAGGCTTTTCCTCAACGCTCAGGACCTTCACGCTGTCATCGGTGTTTCTCTCGTCTCCGTTGAATTCCATAATGCCGAAGCGCTCCGGATCCTCAACGTAGTAGCCGAATATAGTTGCACAGCCGTTATCAGCTGCATTTACAGCCGAGTGAAGCTTATATGCAAGGCCGTTGCCGTAGAAGATGTTATCTCCGAGTATCATAGCGCAGGGTTCGTTTCCGATAAAGTCCTTTCCGATCGTAAACGCCTGGGCAAGACCCTCCGGCTTTTCCTGAACGGCATATTCAAGCGACAGCCCGAAAAGACTTCCGTCGCCTAAAAGCTGCCTGATCCTCGGGGTATCCTCCGGTGTGCTTATTATGAGGATGTCTTTGATATGAGCAAGCATAAGGGTAGAAAGGGGGTAATATATCATCGGTTTATTGTAAACGGGCAGCAGCTGCTTTGATGTTACCATCGTAAGCGGATAAAGCCTTGTTCCGCTGCCTCCTGCAAGAATTATGCCTTTCATATTTTCAGCTCCTGACATTTTTTATTGTTTCTTCTTCCTGAATAACTTTGTGATCTTTTTTCCTACAGCCTTGATAAAAGAGCGGTTCAGCACAATAAAGCATACAGCGCCCAGCAGTATATTGATGATATCCGTAACGGGCATCCTCAGATAGCAGAGCACACATTCGGCTATCAGTATCACCGAAACAGCGATGATATTTTTGAAATCGTATTTTATCTTCACTATCCTGCGTACATCTATCATACGGAAAACAAGCAGGAACAGATAGCTTACGAGCGTTGACCCTGACGCAGCATACAGACCGATAAAGTGTATCAGAGCGAGGTCGATGACCAGATTGCATACCGCTGCAGCCACTGTTGTTATGCCTACGCTTTTTGTTTTCATATAAGCGACATATATTCCTCCGAGAAAGGTCGCCATCGCATAAAAAAACGTTGCAAGGAAAAGTATCGGCATCTGGTTGTAGGCATCATCGTAATCGCCGCGTACAAGTATCAAGAACAGAAGCGGAGTCGAGCATATTATCAGCCCCAGAAAGCCTGCCATGAGGTTAAAAAGAGTTTTGAACATGGCGCTGTAATAAGCCTCTGCGTCCTCATCCTTTGATACCATGCTGGCATTTTCCTGCCAGGCAAGCGTAAAGGCGCTCTGCGCAACATTGAGAAGCGAGGGTATCTTGTTTGATACGGCGTAAACGGCATTTGCGGCAACACCCATAAAGGCTGTTACGACCAGTCTGTCAGAAAGTCTGACTACCCACATTGACATATTGTTCGGCACCATCGGCCATGAATACTTCAGCAGAGCTTTCAGCTTCTTTTTGCTGACGCACCTTATATCCAGATAGCTGAACAGCTTCAGTCTTATCGCCAAAGGGATGAAGGAAGCAGCCGTGGCTATTGCAAGCGACAGAACCGCGCCGACAAGCCCCATCCTGAGAAAGAATACGAATATGAGCACAAGCACCATATTGCCGGCCGAAGCGATAACAGCACTTATGGAATAATCAAGGTTTTTGCTGAGCCCCCTTGCTATCTGCCGAAGGGAGCTGACAAGTATGTCAGCGGCAAAATACAGACAGATAAACAGCTTTATTCCCGGCTCTCCCGGCAGGAAAAACCATAGTACAGCAAGACCTATCACAGTCGCCGGAAGGATAAAAGCATATATATTGCTTACTATGGACTTTATCTCTTCGTTGTTATCCTTTTGTTCTATCAGAAAGCGGAAGGCTGCTGTTTGTATCTGCAGAGTTATTGCAGGCAGATAAAGTGTGACCAGTACGGTTATAAGGTCATAGGTGCCGTATTCCTCCTTGGTAAGATAGCCTGTGAGTATAGGAAGAGTTATAAAAGTTGCCAGCCTTGGAAGAAATGTACCTATAGATAACAGCAGCGTATTTTTGACAAGCTTGCCTTCTCTGCTCATTTTCAACTGATCCCCCGTCCTGTAATTATAACCTGATCATCCTACGGCATTCTTCACAGCAGAAAAATTATCCTCTACTATCTGCCTGATACTGTCTTTCCCGGCAAAATAGTTTTCATCATTCTTTGTTGCGGCTATTCTTTCAAAAACCTCATCAGCCGAAGCCGAAAAATCGAGACAGTTGCTGCTTTTTCCGATCTTGTCAAAAAACTCGTTCAGCTTGCTGTCCCATGAAACAGCGATCGACGGAGTATCGGATGCATAAGCTAAAATATGCGAATGGAGGCGCATCGAAACTATCATATCAAAGCCGGAGATGAGCGAATAAAGCTCCGCCGGCTCCACAGGCCTTTCTGCAAGTCGGTCTCTGCTCTCTCCGAAGCTGTCGAGCATATAAGAAGCAAAATTCTGATCGGCAGGAGCGCCGTTTGTGAACATCCTCCAGCTGCAGCCCTCTTTGTTCAGCTTTTCGACGAGCGCCTTCCAGAAGCTGTACTGCACGTTGAAATCAAAGCCGTGAAAAAGCATTATCCCGAGCCCTATATCAGACCTTGTTTTATTCTTTTCGTAAAGGCGGTCGATGCAAAGGGCAGGATCCATAGTATCGTGTATCTCTATATCGGGAAATTTCTTTTTAAGCAGTTCAAGCCCGTCTCTTACGGAAATGTATTTTACGGCCTTCGTTCTGAAAATGGCATAAAGCTTTTTCCATTCGGCAGGAAGCATCGCGGAATCTATTCCGCATGCATTGAATACCACAGGGATATCGTTTTTATCCGCAAGCGCAACTATCCTCTCGACAGAATTCAGAAAAACGCCTTTGAGCAGCGCGCCTCCGGCAAATACGACGGCAGCGGGCTTCTGCTTTGAGATCTCATCGTTTATCTGCTGCGTGACTGCTTCAAAGGAGCGTTTTTTCTTTTTGTCATACGGTACTATGCCGACATGCAGCAGAGCATCCCTCAGCTTCTGACGCCTGACTATCTTCTTGTATCTGTTATAGCAGTTTTCCGGGTCGGGTGCGGCAGCTTCGGGAAATTTCGTTCTGCCGTAAATGTCTATCAGTACGGTATCATATCTGTCAGAAAGCATTTTCTGCGCTGAATAACAAAGTGCAGCATCTCCGAGATTCTCATAATAAACCGCGCCGACGATTATTATCTTATCTTTTGTTCCTCGTACCAATCTTCATAACTCCAATCTTCTGTATCTTCTTCATCTTTTGCGTCAGCTGACGGCACAGGCACGGTCTTTTCGGCATAATCTGCAAGCGGAAGCAGCATTATTGCAAAGAAAAACGGACAGAATGCAAGTGCGGAGGAGTTGATGCCAAGGAAGAGCATACAGTAAAAATACACGGTCACGGCATAATTCGCCGGGCACTTTGAAGTTCTTTTAAGTGCGGCAGCAAAAACATATATGAGCATCGAAACACCTACGACTCCTCCGGTGAGAAGATAGGTAAACAATGTGTTGTGTGCATTTGCAAAGCCGTCAGTAAGCTCCATCATCTGCCCGCGGCTCTGCATACCCACACCGATGAACCAGTGATCCTTGAGCGTGGCAAGCACGCTTTCCCAGATATTAGTTCTTTCGTTGAAGGAATAAGTTTTGTTGAAAACAGAAACGATAACGCTGCTAAAAATCGTCTGATTCTGAAAAGCTACAAAAAGAAGGAACGAGATTCCCCAGATGATCAGCAGAAGAGCATGATTATTGACAAGTGACCTTGTTTTGTCCTGAACTATCCTGCTGATAGTTTTTTTCTTTCTTCTGAAAAGTATATACATTATCACAGAAAACCCGATAACAGCTATGGCTGAACCGGAGCCCCTGGACATAAGAGCGTTTACGGAAACCAAAAGAGCAAGTGCAAAGGATCTGAGGGGCAATTCATCGCTGTCAAGAAGCTGACCGTACATATGCAGTACAAGGAGAGAAAAAGTATATTCAAGGCGGCTGGTCTTATATCCTAAAAACCAGTTATTGTGGGCGAATGTACTTTTATACATAGTGTCCGGCCATATGAACATCGTAGCGGTATCGATAAGCAGCAGCAGGAACAGGAAAAAACACCAGATGTTAATGACCCTTTTTATATCCTGTTTTTTCCTGCAAATGACTACCATAAAGCAGGTGGTTATGGCTGTTCCCGTATCACTTACGAACTGGGTGAGTGAACCGCTGTAAATGACCGTAACAAGAAAAATAAAAAGAACATCCGCTAAAAGAATAAAATGCTCTTTTCTTACCGCGATCTTATGAAAAAAGAAAAACAAAAGCTGTCCCAGGATCGTTATTCCGAATACTGCGACTTTAAGTGTTTTGAGATCGTACAGATAATTTATATAGGGAATATTCAGAAGCGCATTGCTTATTATCAGCAATGCCAGAATATCTATCGAGTTTATTGAGATCTTCAGTCCGCTCTTCAATTGACTGTCCTCCAATTTGAATTTCTGTTATCCTGTCATTATCCCCTGTAAAAACGACAGGATCTGTGCGGCGAATAAAAAGGATCAATGAAGTCCTTCCTTGCGCTTGCCTATTTCTCTTGCCGGAACTCCGGCTATTGCCATTCCGGGAGTGGTAAAGGATTTGTTTACGACTGATCCGGCACCTATCGCGCAGCCGTCGGCGATAGTTATCTTGCCGAAAAGCTTCGCCCCTGGTCCGATATAAACGTCGTTGCCTATTGTCGGCACCTGATCCTCAGTGTAGTTCTGACCTATATTGACGCACTGCTGAATATTGCAGTTTTCGCCTATGCGGGTATTCGGATTGATAACAAGACAGCCCCAGTGGTGTATATTAAGACCCTTTCCGCACACATTCGGCGGAACATAAAAGCCGAGCTTCATAGAAAGCTGGTGGTTGACATATTTCCAGTAAGCCTTTGCTATCTTTCCGAAAAGACCGTGGCCTGTATTTATCCAGTATTCATAATGTCTCAGGGATATTTCAAATTTCCATATCTCACGTCCGAATACCGGCGGGCGCTTTCTCTTTATACCGAGAGCCTTTTTATCGGCTTCGAGATATTCCCTCAGTTCTTTTTTGCTTGTTATCATAATAATACCTTTCCGTTTCCCTGCTTCATTGTTATTATATCCTGATGTCTGTATTTATCTCAATTGCCGGATCTGCCGCAAAGCTCTGCGTATATCTCCTCCAGATGCTTTGCCTCGCTGTATATATCAAAGCCTGCGCTGCTTATTTCATCCGCCATACACTTTCTGTTATTGCCGCCTTCTATAATTTCCGCGGCTTTGTCCGCCCAGACCGACGGAGACTGACCGAGCGGAAGATAAGTCACCAGACCGGCGACATTTGCCGACTGAGGAACGCAGTCGGACGCCAGAACAGGAAGCCCTGTGCACTGAGCCTCAACGGCAACGATGCCGAAGCCCTCAAAAACAGAGGGAAAGAGCATAATATCCATCGCCTGCATAAGACCCGGAACATCTTCTCTTCTGCCGAGGAGCTTTATCTTATCTTCAAGCCCGAGAGCTTTTATCCTCTCTTCTGTCTTATCACGCAGTTCTCCTTCGCCAACCATCCACATGACCGCTTCCGGCTTCTTTTTCAGGAGTTCTGCGAATACATCTATTGCAAAGCCCGGGTTTTTCTGATCAGACAGTCTTCCTACAAAGCCTACGACTGTCTTTTCATCACCCCTGAGGCTGTTTCTTACGTTATCGTCGAAACTGAATTTCCTTGTATCAATGGCGTTATTGATAACTCTGAATTTCGGAGAGCGTATGCCGTCCGGACCGAAAAGACTTTCCCCTGCCTGATCGGAGCAGGCAAACATTGCGTCCGCCTTTTTTCTGACATAGCTGATACACGGCTTTCTGATAGAGGATTTGATCATTCTTTTTAGTTTTCCGCTGTATTCTACGGTCGGTTTTGCGTTGTGAGAATGAGCTATCAGCTTTGCCCTGCCCTTCAGGGCTTTCGCCACACAGTAATTGAGGTAAAGGTTGCCGCTGTTGACATGTACTATATCATAGTTTTTTTCGCTGAATATCCTTTTCAGCTCCGGCATCAGCTTTTTATACTCCGAAAAACCGTTGTCCACACGTTTCAGGATATGCAGGGTAGTTATTTCCGAGCCTTCCAGGACCGGATCATCCTGCTTTGACTTCATGGAGTTTTCACCGCAGTAGAGAATATCAAAATGCACCCTGCTATGATCCATACGGGAATAATATGTATAAAGAAAGCTTGCGACGCCGCCGAAGTTTCCGTCGCCTATTGTGATATGCAGAACGTTTATTAGTGAGTCATTATGCATCGTTTCAGCCCCTGATCATATCCTCTAATGTTTTTCTGAGTCCGGTTTCCGGTCTCCATCCGGTCTTGGCCGTAAATCTGCCGGAATCCATTCCTGCCCAGAGAGCGATATCCGCCTCCTCTGTTTCTATCACAGGTCTTTTAAGTCCGCAGGCCTCTGCGGCGTCTGCTACCATAACGGACAATTCCGCAAGGGTATATCTTTTTCTGTTCCAGCCCACGTTATATGCCTTATCCCATTCACCCCCGGCTTTGAGCATAGCAACAACTGCGCCCGGAACATCGTTTGCATCAATAAATGAAAATACCTGTTTTCCGCCCTTGATATGTATAAGTCCCTCTTTTGCGCTTTTGCAAAGACCGATAAGAACATTCTGGCTTTGCGCAACGGGGTCAAGGCGGAAATTGGTGTGGTGCGGGCAGTCCCTCATTATATCGTCAAACAGTACCTCAGAAGCGTATTTTGCCATAGTGTACTGTGTCGCAGGTGCAGGAGGAGTCTGCTCTGTTCTGATATCCTCCGTGTTTCCGTATATGCCCTGACTGGACATATTGATGACCTTATCCGCCCCGGCATCAGCAAGAGCGTGGAATATCCGGGAGGAAAACAGTATCGAAGAAGCAATATCCGCTGCCGGCTGCATCCTGCGCGAAAAAGCAAGGTGTACCGCGCCGCCGATATCCATGCCTTCTGCGCCGGTATCAAAGAATTCTTCGTTCAGCAAAAAGCGCAGGCGGTCTTTTTCCGTAATGCCTTCGCGGCTTAGCATTCTTTCCACAAGATCCATTGACATCGTAAGCCCGATAACGCCGAAATCGGTCTCCTCAAGTATTTTCCTTGTTATCTTTCCGCCGAGAAAGCCGTCCGAACCGGTAATAAGAATATTCATATCAATTCCTCATCATAAATCGTAATCAAGTCCTGCAAGGACCTCCGCTGTATCGTGAGGCTTCAGCAGAACACTGTTTCCTTCTTCGTCGAGCATCCTGAACAGCTCGCCTGCCTTGTCTATCCGCTCCATAAGCTCCTGCTTTGTATCGGCAACGACATGTATCCTTGTTGTATCCTGCACAAGAGTGCCGGCTGAATCGGCAGGTATAGTATGACCTACCCCGTCGCGCCTTGCAATATGAACGAGCCACGGGTAAGAGGCAAGAGCCTTTTCGCCCTCGACCCTGGCTATCGTCTTTCCGGGTACGCCGAGAACATTGAGGGTAGCATACCACTTTTTGAATTTCGGATCAAAATCGCAGTGTTCGCCCATCGAGCCTGTAAGAGCAAACAGCATAAGGTGCTCCATTGTGTTGTAGTCGTTTTCGTATTCAAGTATCTGGTAGGTCTTGCAGCCGTTGAGTCTCATTCCGGCTTCATAGCACCATACCTGACCGTCATGCACTATCGCCTGTATGAAGAGCGATCCGTTTCTGATCCCTATGCCGCGCAGCATGTTTATAACGGTATCGTTGTATTTTTCAAGATACATATCTGCGTAGCGGCTGGGGTAGATATAAAGATCCGGCGCCTTTGTAGCGCTTTTCTGCTCGGTATTGAAATATCTGTCGTGTATCGCGGCAAGCTGTATATCTCCGTCCTGAGCGATGTATGTTACATTTATCTCGTCATAGGGCAGATACTGCTCGACTATCGCATCGCCGGACTTTGAGCAGGATACGGCCTTTTTATAACCGGCTTCAAGCTCCTGCTCATCAAAGCAGGGGGTGACGCCGACGGAGCTTGCGCTGTCAACAGGCTTTATTATTACAGGATATTCTATCTGCTGAGCGCGGATATCTTCAATGCTTTTTACGACATATTCCTTCGGAACGGGAACGCCGTATTTCTGACATGTATGCTTGAAAAACTTTTTGTTCGTGCTCATCTGAAGCTGTTCGACTGTAAACGGCGCATAAAAGCCCACCCTGTCCGCAAGCTTGCGCACTATGGGGCCGAGCCTTTCGTTAAAAGCGGTTATAACGCCGTCAAAATGCTCCTCTTCTATAAGCCTTGCCATAGCGTCCTCGTCATAGGCATTTACATCAAAAGCATAGTCTGCAAGGCTTTTTGCAAGCGTTCCGTGGTTATAGTCGGCTACGCCTACGGTAACTCCGTTTCTGTGTGCAAGGTCGAAAAGATCGACCGTATTGTTAAGTCCGCCGACAAGCAGCAGCTTTTTCCCTTTCAGATCGGCTTTTATCATTGTTTATCCCCCGATTTTTTATTTATCCATGCGGTATGGTTCATAGCGCTCCGCAAAGCGTGCGCCGACTTCTATATCACCGAAAAGGCATTCCTCACCGTCAGCTATCCTCATAGCGTTCATTACGGTGTTTATCCCTGCCATGCAGGAATAAAGCGTCCCCGCGGAAAAGCGCGGATTCACCTCAATTATGCGGTAGCCGTTTCCTGTATCAAAAAACTCTATGTTTGCCGCGCCGTTCAGGTCGAGACCTTCCATGATATCACGGCAAATCTTTTCAAGCTTTTCATCATAGAATATTTCGACCGCTATTCCGCAGCCGTTGGAGTTTCTCAGCAGCTCCCTGCGCGGTATTACACAGCACTGACCTGTTTTTCTGTTCCTTACGCAGTCCGCCGTTATATTTATTCCGGAAATGTATTCCTGAACAAGTATCGTCTTGCCTATCCCGTCTTCATTTACATAGGCGGAAAGCTGCTCAAAACTGTCTATCCTTCTGCAGCCGCTGCTTGCAACGCCCTCTGACGGCTTTATGAACACAGGGTAATCTGCTTTTTCTGCTTCCGCAAGGCTCTTATATTCCTTTACGGCAATTTCCGGGATGTTTTCAAAAACCCAGTCTGCAAAAACATTTTTGAAATGGCAGGTCTTCACGAAATCATACTCCGGAACGCAGAGCTTTGTGCCTATCTGCGAAAACCTTTCGCGGTTCTTTGAAATGCCCACGACCTCTTTGTCTATTACGGCATAGTAGTAGTCGATTTTATGCTCCCTGCAGAAATCAAGTGCGAACGGTATGTAATCTTCTGTGGTAGAAAACGGGAATTTGTAGTATTCATCAACATCAAGAGATGTTGCTATTTCGCTTCGGTTATTTATATCGGCTCCGATTATACGGAAGCCGCCGTGCTTTTTAAGTTCTCTGACTACCGCCGTGGCAGTAACAGTGCCGATAGCCGTTACAAGAACGTTTTTCATTCAGTCTTTCCCCTTTGCCTTTTCTGCTTCTTCTTTTTCCTTCATGACTTTTCTGTATTTTATCATACTCATGGCATGTCCGTCTTCGTCATAGCCCACAAAATAGCTGACTCCCTCGCCCTTTGCCTGACCCGAGCGCTTGTCGAAGGAAAAAACCATCTTTACAAGCAGGAAAAGCATTTTTACATCCTGCAGGAAGCTCACATTTTCAACATACCATACATCGTTTTCATAGGTGCGCTGATATTTGCAGGTGTCGATATAATCTATATCAATAACGCGCGGACATTCAAGCCCGGGTCTTACGGCTGTTCTCATCTTGTGGCGGTCGGACATGCGTTCGTAAATGAACACCGGCTGAGGTCTCGGACCTATGATGCTCATATCACCCTTGAGAACCGACCAGAAATTCAGAAGCTCGTCAAGAGAGAATTTTCTCATGAACTTTCCGAATTTTGTCACGCGCTGCGCCGGAGGGAGCAGCTTGCCGTCCTCATCGGTCTTTTCGTTCATATTGCGGAACTTTATTATATTGAAGGTCTTTCCGTTTCTGCCGACTCTCGTCTGCTTGAAAAAAATCGGTCTGCCCACATCAAAAAACGTGCAGATACCGAAAATGACATTGAGAGGGAGGAGAACAATAAATGCAGGCAGGGAAATGAGAATGTCAAGTAGCCTTTTTACATATTTTGTGTAGAATGTGACCTTCGGATGAACGGGAGCCGATATCTCGTTGGTATGCGCAAGATACTTTTCTCTCAGAAGAGCAGCCACCTGTTCCTCTTCGCTCGATATCAGGCTTTTGTTTCCTAATGTCTTTCCGGGATTATCCATTATCCTTCTATCCTTTAAAAATTGTTTATCGCATCGATAACGTAGTTTATTTCTTCGTCTGTCATACCGTAATACATCGGCAGGCTCAGCTCTGTTCTGCTGATCTCCTCGGCTATGGGAAGCTCTCCTTCCTTTAAGCCGAGATCCTCATAGCATTTCTGAAGGTGTATCGGTATCGGATAGTGCTTGTTCGTGCCGATGCCCTTTTCGTTAAGATAGCTTTCAAGCTCGCCGCGCTGCTGACATCTTACGGCAAATATGTGCCACACGGGCAGTGCATGATCCGGAACAAATGGAAGAATGAGCTTATCATTTTTTATTCCGGAAAGGTATCTGGCGGCGATGCTCCTTCTTTCCTCATTCATTTTTTCGAGGATGGGGAGCTTTGCAGCAAGAAAGGCTGCCTGAAGCTCGTCCAGGCGGCTGTTGTTGCCCTTGTATATGTGGTGGTATTTATAGTCCGAACCGTAGTTTCCGAGTGCTCTTACCTTTTTCGCAAGAGACTCGTCATTTGTTATAACTGCGCCTGCATCTCCGAGAGCGCCGAGATTCTTTCCGGGATAAAAGCTGAAGCCTGCGGCATTGCCGAAGGTGCCGATCTTTTTTCCTTTGTAAAGAGCGCCGTGAGCCTGAGCGCAGTCCTCTATTACGGCAAGACCGTGCTTTGATGCGATATCCATGATCGGATCCATATCGCAGGGCTGACCGTAAAGATGCACCGGCATTATCGCCTTTGTTTTTTCCGTAACGGCGGCTTCTATCCTTCCGGGATCTATATTGTAGGTATTTATGTCCGGCTCGGCCAGAACGGGCTTTGCTCCCGTATATGTAACGGCAAGAGCTGTTGCGATATATGTGTTTGAGGGCACTATAACCTCATCGCCGGGACCGATATCCATTGCTTTGAGTATCATTACAAGTGCGTCAAGACCGTTTCCGACTCCTACGCAGTGCTTTGTACCGCACCAGGCGGCAAAGGAGGCCTCGAAAGCCTCATCCTCAGCACCCTCGATATACCACGACCGCTCAAAAACGCGGTCAAAGGCATTTCTGAGCTGTGCATCCAGCTCCTTTTCCATAGGTCTGAAGCTTACAAAAGGTACCTTCATATTCCTTTTCCCTCCGATAGTCCTTTATCCCGGCACAGCAGGACCGGGCTTACTGATTCTCTTTCCTGTATGTTATAAAGTCGTCGTAGTTTCTGATGTATTCCTTTTCGTCGTAGTATTCGGACGCAAGCACGCAAAGCACCGAACCGCTTTCGCACCATACCATCTCACGCCACAGCCCCGGCATAAGAAGAAGTCCCTTTCCGGGTCCGTCGAGCGTAACGGTCTGTTTTTCGCCCGAACCATCGTCAAGTATAATATCTATTTTTCCGTACGGGCAGAACAGAAGCTGACAATTGAGCTTGTGGGCATGAAAGCCGCGGTGAAGATCTGCTTCGGTCTCAGTGATCCAGTAAACGCGGCGTATCGGGAAGGGGATATCCCTTTCGCCCTCAAGAAAGGAAAGAGCGCCGTATTTCGGATCCGAATTGACTATGGTCTTAAGCTCCAGTATCTTGTAATCGAAATCTACGGATTCTATCCCGACGCCAAGGGCATTGCAGCCCGATCTGAGCCTGTCCGGCACCATCTGGTGATCTATGCCGTAAATACATACCCTGTCAACATTCTGCCAGCATATGAAAGCAAGGGCTTCCTTTATATCTGAAAATACCGGTATATCGCCGATCTGTTTTTTATTGTCGTTTTCAAGAAGACAGACGCCGCTTACTTCATCGCCTTTTTTTCTTATCTCCTCTATTCCTTCTTCAGCAAACCTGTTTGTTGTCATCAGGAATACGCTGCCTTTTTTTCTGCAGAAGCTTTTGAGCAGATATTTCCAGAGCAGATGACCGGAAATAAGCAGCATAAGATCAAAAAGATATGTGAAATATATGATCCCGCTGTTGTAATCTATGCCGTATCTTATTGCAAAAAGAAGCCATGCAAGCAAAACAAAGCTTGCGGAAACATGAGTCACACATTCCTTCAGCTCCTTTTTCTTGCTTCTTCGGAGAACATTGCCTAAGGTGTTGAGGGTGAGTGAAACGAAAACGTCTATCGCGAATGTCAGTATAAAGACAGGAATGAAATCCGCGAATATCTTGTCAAAGGTGTATTGCCCGTAATACAGAAATGTCGCAGAAAGATTTGATAACAAAAGACAAAGCAGATCCAGAATAATAAAACTCACATAGCGGAGTTTTCCGTATTTAATCTGATTCTTCATGAACTCTTCCTCTCTGTTCCGCCTGTGGATATATCCTGTAGTCCGCCGATTAATCCGGCGATCGCACAGGTACCCCTGATAAACAAAAAATAAAGTGCCTTATGTGATAACGTATGCACCCGGACGATCTTCGGCATCGTTCAGGGCACACTGCGGCACGATAACATATTATTGACCATTAAACATTATAATACTTTTAGGCATTTACGTCAATATCAACAAAAAAACAAAGAGTTACAAATATGGAGAATATAAACAAGCTTTTTTGTTGATAAACGTGAAGAAACTACATATAAATTTCCGTGTCGGAATTTTATTTGCAGAAAGTCAGCCGCCCGACCGTTGCTGCGCAACGACCGGGCGGCTTTAAGACCTGTTTTTTCAGAGGTGCCGCGAGCAAAGCTCGCGGCACCTCTGAAAAAACACTATATCTGACAAGGTAGACGCACGCCGTTATAACGAAGGAGCCGTGAATTATTTCACAGCCCCTGAAAAAACAAACAAAAGCCGCTGGCTTTTTGCAGCGTCCGCTGCTATACTGTGACCCTGATCACAGTTTTCCGTCCCGGATAAATGCTTTTATGTCTTCAAGTGTCTCATTGTAGCTTGAATCGTTGAGAAGCTCATGCCTGTAGCCCTCATAGATCTTCATATACACATCAGCTCCGGCATTTTTCAGCCCGTCATAGACCGCCCGAACTCCTGCGCCGTAATCGCCCACCGGGTCATCGCTGCCGGAAATAAGAAGAATCGGTTTTGAAGCGTTGTATGCAGCAAAGCAGCGCTCGGCATTACATTCTCTGTTCAGTATGAGCAGATCCTCCATTGCGGAAACAGTGAATTTAAAGCTGCAAAGCGGATCGTTTTCATATGCCTCTACCACGCTGTCATCATTGCTTAGCCAGCGGTGTTCTCTTTCACCCTCAAATCCGTCGTTGTAACTGCCGAAGGCAAGCTGTTCAGCCTTGGCTGAAATGAATCTTTCTCCCTTTGCTGTCTTTATTCCCCTGAGAAAAGCAAGCCCGGCATTGACAGCAGGATTAGGGGCGCCCGTTCCCATAACGATCAGCTTATCCTGCAGATCGAAATGCGCTGCGGCGATACGTACTATAAACGAACCCATGCTGTGGCCGAAAAGGATATAGGGCAGGTCTTCACCGTACTGCTTTTTTACCGATCTTCCGAAAACGGCAACATCATTCACAAGATACTTCCAGCCATCCTTATGGGCGATAAAACCGTAATCCCCTTTTTCAGCTGCGGTCTTGCCGTGGCCGAGGTGATCATAGCCGAAAACTATAAATCCCTCCTGCGCCATATCAAGCATGAATTTTTCATATCTGCCGATATATTCGGTCATTCCGTGTACGACATGAAAAAGCCCCTTTACTTCTCCTTCCGGGATATATACCACACCAGAGATAACATGCTTTCCGTCTGAAGAAAGCGCTTTTTTGTTTATTTTCCTGATCTCCATTATTTTCGCCTCCGTTATAAAGATACGATCAATTTACGGTTTACTGACTGTAATTTTATCACATATTTATCAAAAATACAACAGAAATTTTGTATGTAATACCCGTATTTTTTCGAGTAACCACCGTCAGACCGCCGCGTTGCGCCTACGTTCGCCTACCTTGCGGCGAACCTTGATATAGTGTTTTTTCAGGGGTGCCGGGCGCGCCCGGCACCTCCGAAAAAACACTGTAATGGTACATTTGAAAAGAAACATCAGATAATAAAGAAAAACAATAAAAATATATAAAAACTATTGCGCAGGCGGTGTGAAATATGTTAATATAGTATGGTACATATTTTTTGTACTGCCTTTGAATAATATGATACTTAATAAAATACTGCTTGGAGGGATAGAGGTGCTGAAGCTAAAACCTATTTTCAGCTTTGTGCTCGCTGTCACTACTATGTTAGGGGGAAGTTTTATGACTGCCAATGCCGTAAATGAACAGAGACCCGCTGCCGCAGAAGTAAAGTATGCTCATCCTCTGGATGCACAGGCCTACAGCGGAAACGATCTGGGTGCAACATATTCAAAGAATTCCACGACATTCAAGGTGTGGGCTCCCACGGCTTCCGGAGTTGCCGTAAAGCTTTATGCGACAGGATCTTCCGCTGAACCCGGCGCACAGGATATTTCCACTACAACGATGACAAAGGGCAAAGACGGGGTCTGGAGCATCACGCTTCCGGGAGATAAGAAAAACTGCTACTATACATATCTTGTTACTATAAACGGGATAACAACAGAAACAGCAGATGTTTATGCAAAAGCAGCCGGCGTCAACGGCAATCGCTCAATGGTCGTTGACCTTGACTCCACCGATCCTGAGGGCTGGGACAGAGACCGTCATGTTCTTTACGAAAACCCGACAGACGCTGTTGTTTGGGAAATACATGTACGCGACTTTTCAAAAAGCGAAAACTCCGGTGTTTCACAGAAAAACCGCGGAAAATACCTTGCATTTACCGAAAGCGGCACAACGCTTTCCGGCAAGGGTGAGGTGCCCACATGCGTCGATTACCTGAAAAAGCTCGGCGTGACACACGTTCAGCTCATGCCGGTGTACGACTATGCGACAATAGATGAATCACAGCCGGACACAGAGGAATACAACTGGGGCTACGACCCGAAAAACTACAATGTACCCGAAGGCTCATATTCATCCGACCCCTTTGACGGCAATGTGCGAATAAAAGAATTCAAACAGATGATAAAGGCTCTTCACGACGCAGGCATAGGCGTAATAATGGATGTTGTATACAACCACACCTATACCGCAAAGGGAAGCGTTTTTGAAAATACCGTTCCCGGTTATTATTTCCGTCTGAATGCAGACGGAACGCTGAGCGACGGCTCCGCCTGCGGCGACGAGACTGCCAGCGACCATCTGATGTTCCGCAAATATATGATAGATTCCGTTCTTTACTGGATAAACGAATACCACATAGACGGCTTCCGCTTTGACCTGATGGGTGTTCATGATATAGATACCATGAACGCTATCCGCGAACAGATAGATTCGACCGTTCCGGACGGCAAAAAAATAATCATGTACGGTGAACCGTGGACAGGCGGCCCTGTCGGAACAGAGGAAAAGACCGCCGTAAAACAGAATATTAAACTGCTCGACAACAGGATAGGCGCTTTCAGCGATACCTTCCGCGACGCAGTAAAGGGTCATGTTTTCAATGCACAGGAAACAGGCTTCGTACAGACAGGAGAGGGCAAGGAGCTTGTAAAAAGCTCTATAGCCGGAAACTGCGACAAAACGACAGGAAGCTTCAACCAGCCGTCTCAGGTCGTTTCATATGTTTCCGCGCATGATAATTTCACGCTTTACGATAAGCTTGTGCTGTCAACAAAAAATGACGGCTCCTTCGGAGAGCGCGACGATGCCATAGTCGATATGAACAAAATGGCGGCGGCAATAACCCTTACTTCTCAGGGCGTCAGCTTCATGCAGGCCGGAGAGGAATTTGCCCGTACAAAATACGGCGACGAAAACAGCTTTGTTTCTTCCGACAGGATAAATCAACTTGACTGGAGCTGTCTTGCAAAATATGCAGACCTGAATTCATATTATCAGGGTCTTATAGAAATAAGAAAGAATTACAAGCCCCTTAGGGAGCCTACAACAGCTTCCGCCGAAAAACTGACTTTCTCCGACACTCCGGACGGAGTTATCGCCTATACTCTTGCAAACACTGTTTCCGCCGACACTGAATGGAGCTATTTTGCGGCGGCATTCAATGCAAGCGACAAGGATGCAGAGGTCACACTGTCACAGAGCGGCGCGGTACCGCTTCCGCAGGGATGGACCGTTATCGCAGACGGAAGTGAAGCCGGACTTGACAGGATAAGCGATATCTCGGGAACAAAGATAACCGTGCCGGCTCATTCAAGCCTCATACTTACCGATAAGGAAAGCTTTGACAGGCTCAAAAAGGCATCGGACAAATGCAAGGTCACGGTCGAATATAAGGATAAGGACAGCGGAGAAGTCATAAAAAAGCAGGTCTTCAAGGGCGCTCAGGGCAGCTCATATATGACAGCAAAGGATTCCTCTCTCGATACCGAATATGATTTTGACAGCTCCGAGGGAGAGCTTTCCGGCAAATTCACAACGGAGCCTGTAACGGTCACATACTATTACAGGAAATACCTCGGAAGCATCTATCAGCTTACAGTGAACTATCTCAAAAAAGGCGATGAATTTCTTGATACGGGAGATACCGAGGTATCCAAGCCCATAATCCTGAAAATAAGGAGCGATTCGGATTATTCAGCTCCGATAAAGCAGATATCTGGAATGAGTCTGGATACGGTCAATTTCCCGCTGAATGCCATAGGCAAGGCTGTGGGAGATATAACGGTAAACTATTATTATGTTCCGGAAGGGATCTGTGACCTCGTACTGCATTATTACAATGCTGAGGGCTGGGGAAATGTTTGCGCCTATGTAGAGGCTAAGGACGGTGAAAGCGAAACCGTTCTGTCCGACGAAATGCCGGGTTCCTCGATGAAGGCGGATCAGTCTATGGGAGTAGGCTGGTATTCCCTTACGATCAAGGGAAAGGGAAATATGGAAGGCATCCGGGTCAGATTCAGCGATTCCGCAGGCTCCGGAAGTGATGAGAGGGAATACTCGGTAAACCGTGAGGTCTGGATCAAAAACGGTGAGGTCACAAAAAGAGGAGAGCTGAACATAATCTTTGTCAGAAACGGCGGTATCGTTCTCGGAAATGATGTATTCTCCGGCAAGGTCGGAGATGAATACAAGGCAGAGCCAAAGGAATTTGAAAACCTCAGGGTCTGCGGCAGTACCTCAAACACCGAGGGGACCTATACAGACGCTCCTATCTATGTTATATACAGCTATGAAGAAATGAGTATCGTTGAAAAGCCTGTTATGAAGGTAGTTGTGATACTCGGAGTTTCCTCGCTCCTCACTCTTGCTGCAGCAGGAGCGCTGGGCATCATTTACAACAGGAAGAAAAGGCTTCAATGATAAATACAGGGTACAACGGGGAGTGCGCCTACCTTGCGGCGCACTCCCTTAAACAGTGTTTTTTTCAGGGGGTGTGAAAAAACTATTTTCTTTTTTACAAGCCTCTGAATCATCTGAATATCCGATATAATATGGCTTACCGTCTGATCACTACTTTGAAACAGTACGCAATAAAGTAAGAAAGCGTCATTGCAATAGAAAAAACGACTTCATATACATCTGTACGACTGATCGCCCGACCGTTGCT
>CADCPT010000280.1 GCA_902803385.1 uncultured Ruminococcus sp. | reverse complement strand
GGACTGCTCATTTGAAGACTCGCCGGACTGCTCACCCGAAGACTCTTCGGACTGCTCATTTGAAGTCTCGCCGGACTGCTCATTTGAAGACTCGCCGGACTGCTCACCCGAAGACTCTTCGGACTGCTCATTTGAAGTCTCGCCGGACTGCTCGCCCGAAGTTTCGCCTGACTGTTCATCCGAAGACTCGCCCGACTGTTCTTCGTTCTCGTCAGTAATGGTCAGCCGGAGAACAAGTACGCCATCGTCAAAGGAAAGCGTCATTTCGTGCGTTCCGACAGGGATATCAACAAGCTCGGATTTACCTATTGCAACCTTTCCGTAACGCATCAGCATATTGCTCTCTATGTTTGATCCGAGATATTTTCCGTCTATTGATACCGAAGCTATCTTCGATTCCGAATTTGTCTGTATGCGTAAGCCTGAGGATGAATCCTTGCTCCAGGTTATATCGGTGCTTTCTGTAGTGATCTCTTTTTCTTCAAGCGGCTTTATTTCATCGTATTCGGCATACGCCATTATCCTGTTGCTGTTTTTTGCCAAGGGCTGACCGCGGAACTCTTCAACTTCATCATAATCGATCTGTCTTGTAATGACCTGACCATCGGAGTTTCCGTTGGTATATGTAAGCACATGGGTTTCGGTGTTGAAATCTACAACAATAGCAACATGATCGAAATATTCTCCGGTTCCGTCCCAGGAAAAGAAAATGAGACCGCCCGGCTTGTATGGTATTTCATACGGATCGATATCCCTGTGATAATAATTATTCCAGTCGTAAGCCACAAGCTTGTGAGCGGCCAGGGGAGTGTACCACACATTTTCCTGCTCGAGACAGAATGACGCTATCCAGGAATCAGCATCATATTCTATCCTTGGCTCTGCACAGTATGAATAATAATACTTTCTGAGCCTTTCTTCATTGTAATAGCCTGCCTGATACATGCACCAGCTCGTAAAAATCGCACACCAGTTACAGTCAAGGTACTGTGCGCTCTCATCTCTGTTCATAACGTATCTTTGCGCCCAGCGCGTATATTCTGTGTTGCCTGTGTCGTAATCATTCATACGCCTTTCTGTTCCTGACCACAGGATGCCGTCGGCTTCTGCCTGAGCAATGTCGATGCCGTCAGTTGCATAGTTCTGATAGCCTTCCTGAGAAAGAGCAGCGGCAAGCGTCTTCTCCATTGTTGTTTTTTCTGCGCTGTCCTCAAGTGCCGCCCGGAGCTTTGCGTAAAATGGTGAGTTTTTGTAGTTGTCTGAGTATATAATGTTCTCATCCGGCTCTGATGCAGAAGCAGGGATCACTGCTAAAGCTGAAAGAATAGCTGTTGAAGTAAGAATTGAGATTATTTTTTTCATAAGATTCTCCGTTTGTCAGTTTTTAAGATAAAGTTCACTTACATCCTGTTTATGTTGATCGGTGCTTTTGTTTTCACGCATAACGTAATCCTTGTCCTCGGATATCATTCCTATGATAATGCCGGCAAAGCGCGGGTCAAACTGCGTGCCGCTTCCTTTTTCAAATTCTTTGCGGACTTGCTCCTGAGTCATGGGTCTCCGATAGCTTCTGAAGCTCGTCATCGCATCATATGCGTCTGCCACAGCGATTATCCTTGCCTGCTCAGGTATTTCATCGCCCTTTAATCCGTCAGGATATCCTTTGCCGTCATATCTTTCGTGGTGCCACCTTGCACCGATGGAAAGCTCGGTTTTTTCTTCGATATTGGTAAGGATCTTTGCACCCATAAGAGGATGGCTTCTTATGGTTTCATATTCTTCATCCGAAAGCTTTCCCTTCTTATTGATTACCGCATCCGGAATACCGATCTTTCCTATGTCGTGAAGCAATGCCATCATATAAATATCATTCTGCTCTGCTTCACTGTAGCCGCAGCGTCTGGCTATCTCAGCTGAGTAATCAGCTACACGGCTCGAGTGACCGTTTGTATAGTTGTCCTTTGCATCAATGGTCCCTGCAAGCGTCTTGACGATATGTATGAGCATCTGTTGGTTTTCTTCATTCTTTTTAGTGACTTCGTTTTCAAGACGCTCTCTGGTTTTTCTGATATCGTCCATCTGCTGAATTATTACCAGTGCAAGAAGACAAAACAGGCCGGTCAGCATCGAGATCTGGTTCGTGTCATTCTGGGAAAAGATAATGACTATTATTTCCGACAAACTCATGATCATAAATATCAGAAAGCCTATAGCTGTGTATGCATATTCTTTGATATGACCGTTTTTGATATCTATCGTAAGTGTTGCCAAAACGGTTATGATCACTAATCCCAGGAATGAATCAATATAGATTATTGAATTCTGGAATGTTTGTATTCCGGTAAAATGCATAATACTCCAGAATGCATAGTTTATCAGCGAAGCAATAAAGAGTATAGTGTAGATCTTTTTGTAGCGGTCTTTCTGTATTGAATTGATATAGATAAGCAGTGAAAAGGGCATCATCATACAGAACAGAAAGCCCATCAGTCCATCGACATAATACACTCCCGTTACGACAGGTGTTATCTGAGATACAGATAACAGCCAGCAGGCAACATCGAGAATACCGATCGAAGCATAAAGCAGGTCTATAGTCTGTCCGTTGCGTATTCGCAGGACAATAGCTATAATGGTAGAAAGCAATGCGGCAACAAAAAGAAATACGGCCGTACAGAACGACAGACCGAATTTTTTGCCAAAAAACCTGTACACACCTTCATTGGACGTGATAAAGGTCTCAGGTACTATTTCGGGATTCCAGTCGGTTTTGCCTCTTATCATTCTGACCTCGGCGCCGCTGTCTGCAGTGCTGAGCGGGATCCTGAGATAGAACTCCTTCATTGAACCCCCGGGGATCCCGGTATCTCTTGATCTGACAAATTCCTTTCGCAGTTCTCCGTTTATATATATTCCGACATCGCTTCTGTTCTGAAAACACAAAACGCTGTTGATGCCTATATTATCCGGGAGCCTGGAAACGATCGTAAAATCTTCTGTAAAAGCCCGGTCGTTATCGTATGATCTTCCTGTCTGAAATGAATTGCCGGCTTCATCTATGACAGTCCAGGTTTCTATATATCTTAGTTCGGAATCGCTTTTGTCAGATAAGCTTATCACATTTTTAGAAAGATAGAGTCCGAAGAAAAGACTTAGTCCGAAAATACAAAAAAAGACTATCCTCAGAACAAGACCAGTTTTTCCGATCGTTTTGTTTTCAGACATTTATGATCTCCTTCCTGTGAGATTTGCTTGATTAAAAGTGTCGTAATATAATAAGACATTTCGATTATATCACATTTTTCTTGCTATTACAATCTTACTTTAAAAAAGTTTTTTTCAGCCTTGTAAAATTGTTTTTCAGGGACTGTGAAAAAACTATTCTCTTATTATTAACCTCTGAAAAAAGAGTCTTAAAATAGCCCGACCGCTGCTGTGCAACGACCGGGCTGCTAAAAATCTGTTTTTTTCAGGGG
>CADCPT010000279.1 GCA_902803385.1 uncultured Ruminococcus sp. | reverse complement strand
GAGAATGGGCTGAGCCTTGTTTTCAATATGTACAGCGACCGCAGGGGAACGCCAAATTTAAAGACCCTGTGGGGCAAGATATACGGCGCTGTGCTTATCACAAGGATGGAGGGAAAGCATTACGTCAGCCTCACCCCTGCTCAGATACAGGCGGCGCGGGGATGGCTGCTCAGGCATACTTATGAGGAGGCTCACGACAATGGAAGATAAGATAGTACTCAAGGTACCAAGAAAAACAAGGTACAAGTCAAGCGGTGTTATTCGTATTATACCTGAGGCCGAGGAGGTTTTACAGAGGCTCTCCGACTCCACGGGACTGTCTGTAAGATTTATTGCAAGTGAAATGATCCTTCAGGGAGAAAAGCTTATCAAGATAGAGGAAGAATAATATGGCCCGACTTGTAGAATACAGCTGCTCAGATGAGCATATCTGCGACTGTAACTGTCCGAATAAGGACTGTGTACATAACAAAATCAATAAAAGAGAGGAAAATTACTATGAACGAGATCACACTCACAGTAAACATCAAATGCCCGGAGATCGCAGCAGCGATCAATAGCCTTGCGTCAGCTCTCGGCAGTGGAAAAGAGGGCGTCGTCACTCAGGTATCGGCAGTATCTTCTGCTCCGGCTTTGCCGGTTGTTCCTGCCGTTCCTGTAAGCACCACACCTGCGGCTCCTCCTGCCCCTGTCGCTCCTGTCGCACCCGTGACCACTCCCGTTGTTCCGCTTTCCCCTGCAGCAGTTGTACCTGTTGCACCGGCTGCCGCCCCTGCTGCTTCCGTGCCAACTTCTATTCCGTCATATACGATTGAGCAGCTTCAGACTGCGCTTGCTCCTCTGCTCGATGTGGGAAAGGCACCGCAGCTGCAGCAGCTTGTCCAGAGCTTTGGAGTGAACACCCTCATGGAGATTCCGCCGGCACGCTACGGTGAATTTGCAAACGGAATAAGGGCTCTGGGAGGTGTTATCTGATGCCTGATGTACATGCGGTATTATCAGCGAGCTCCGCATCAAGATGGCTGAGCTGTCCACCGTCTGCACAAATATGCGCCAAAGCTCCTGATACGCAGAGTAAATACGCCGCCGAAGGAACACTTGCACATGAAATGTGCGAAATCAAACTGACAGCCTACATTGCTGCTCTGCCGAAAAGAACAGTAACAGCGAGGCTGAACAAACTGAAGAAGAATGAACTGTACGATCCTGAAATGGATGCGCACACAGATACATATCTTGACCACATCAAGAAAATAGCTCTCAGTTTTCCGACAAAAGCATTGATAAATGTTGAGAAAAGAGTGGACTACAGTGCGTATGCTCCGGAGGGCTTTGGAACCGCCGACTGTATCATTCTGCACGGTGAGGATCTGTATATCGTCGATTTTAAATATGGCAAGGGCATCCCTGTTTCAGCGGAAAACAATCCGCAGCTCAAGCTTTATGCACTCGGAGCATATACTGCCTTCAGAATGTTCTACTCCATTAAAAACATTCATCTTGTCATTATCCAACCTCGACTTGACAATATATCCGAGTGGGAAATATCTATTGATGGCCTGTTGGAGTGGGGCGAAAATATAAAGCCTATTGCAAAGCTTGCGTATGAGGGCGGCGGTGAATTCAGCTCCGGAGAACACTGCAGATTCTGTTCTATAGCGACGACTTGCCGGAAAAGAGCAGTTGATAATCTGGAGCTTGCAAAATATGAATTTGCAAAACCCGTTCCCGTTGCAAAAGACGGGGAACCGACAATCTCGGATGACGATGTAGGCGCGATACTTTCCAAAGCGAAAGCCCTGAAAAAATGGGTCGAGGATATTGAAGAATACGCCTTGTCCCAGTCACTTGAGGGAAATGATATTCCCGGATGGAAAGCAGTAGAGGGAAGAGGAAAGAGAGAATGGACCGCTGATCCGGCCAAAATAGAAAATCGACTTTCAGGTCTCGGTTTGCCTCCTCAGATAGCTTATGAGCGCGAGCTTCTTTCGGTCGCAAAGCTTGAAAAAGCCATAGGTAAAACTGCTTTTGCAGACTTCAGCGACCTGTGGCAAAAGTCAAGAGGTGCTCCGACTCTCGTACCGGAAAACGACAAACGACCCGCATATAATGGCGGTACTACCGCCGCTGAAGATTTCAAACAGTAAAGGAGAATTATTATGTCAGATGTCATAGTAACAGGAGAGGTCAGACTCTCCTATGTAAATGTATTTCAGCCAAAAGCACCGCAGAACGGTCAGGGAGAGCCAAAATACTCTGTAACCGTTCTTGTTCCGAAAACAGATGTTTCGACCAAGCAGGCAATAGATGCCGCCATACAGCAGGCTATAAACGAGGCTCGGGAAAAGGGTATTCAGCTTCCGCCCATGCCTGCTATACCAATCCACGACGGAGACGGCAGAAGACAGAACGGTGAGGAATTCGGAGCAGAATGCAAAGGACACTGGGTGTTTACAGCCTCTTCAAAAAATAAGCCGGAAGTAGTAGACGCTAATCTGCAGCCGATAATATCACCAACTGCGGTATACAGCGGCTGCTACGGTAGAGTTTCACTCCGTTTTTATCCTTACAATTCTGCAGGAAGAAAGGGTATCGGATGCGGTCTCGGAAACGTTCAGAAGCTTCGGGACGGCGAACTGCTCGGAGGCGGCACGACTGCAAAGGAGGATTTCGGAAGATTCTCAGCTCCTGCTGCACCTGCATATCCTCAGCAGAATCCGTACGCGCAAACAACCCAGCAGCAGAACCAGCCGACAGTGCCGCCTGTAAGCGGTTACAGCTTTTTAGGTATGTGATATGCAGCATCTTTCGATAGATATTGAGACGTATTCCGGCGTGGATATTGTTAAGTCTGGACTGTACAAATATGTGCAGTCCCCTGATTTTCAAGTGATGCTTTTTGCGTATAAGGCCGATGGTGATCCTACGCGGATCGTTGACCTTATGGCAGGTGAGAGCATTCCTGCTGATATCGTTAACGCTCTTTTCGACCCGTCTGTTGTGAAGCATGCATATAACGCAGCATTTGAGTGGTACTGCCTTAGTAAGCATTTTGGTGTAGAAAACAGGGATGCATGGCTTTCACAGTGGAGGTGCACAATGCTTCATGGTGCCTATCTTGGCTATCCGATGGGGCTTTCAGCTCTCGGAGAAGCTCTGAAGCTTCCGCAGGATAAAAGAAAGCTGGGCGTGGGGAAGTCACTCATCAGCTATTTTTGCAAACCCTGTAAGCCAACAAAGGCAAACGGCGGACGCGTCCGGAACCTTCCGCACCATGAGCCTGATAAATGGGCAGTATTTAAGGATTACTGCGTTCGTGACGTTGATGCAGAAAATACCATTCTTACAATGCTTTCAGCATTCCCTGTGCCAGCAGACCTACAGAAACAGTGGGAGCTTGATATGCGTATCAATGAGACAGGAGTCAAGCTTGATACAGATCTTATAGAGGGCGCTCTGTATTGTAATAGCGTCGTTACTGACGAGCTTATAAATGAAGCCGTGAGGCTTACCGGAATAGATAATCCTAAGTCTGTCTCGCAGCTTAAAAAATGGATCCGAGAAGAAACAGGCGAGGAAGTAGAAAAGCTCGACAAGTCTGTTGTACAGGAGTTGATCGAAAAAGATCTTCCGCAGGGCAACGTGAATCGTGCGCTCGCTATTCGTCAGGAGCTGGGGAAAAGCTCTGTTTCAAAGTATCAGGCTATGGCGGACTGTATCTGCTCTGACGGAAGGGCGCGGGGGCTGCTGCAGTTCTACGGGGCGAACCGGACCGGCAGATGGGCCGGGCGCTTCGTTCAGGTGCAGAACCTTCCCAGAAACTATATCGAAACTCTTGACCTCGCGCGTAAGTATGTAAAGGCAAAAAATCTGGAGGCACTGCGGCTGCTGTACGGTAACATTCCCGACACGCTCTCCCAGCTTATCCGTACAGCTTTTATCCCGTCCGACGGAAATAAATTCGTTGTTTCAGATTTTTCGGCTATTGAAGCCCGTGTTATAGCCTGGCTTGCAGGGGAGCAGTGGAGGCTTGATGTATTTAATACACACGGTAAGATATATGAAGCCTCAGCTTCCTCTATGTTCGGTGTGCCGATTGAACGAATCAAAAAAGGTAATCCGGAGTATGCCCTCAGGGCAAAGGGCAAGGTCGCAGAGCTTGCTTTGGGGTATCAAGGCTCTGCACCAGCGCTTATCAACATGGGTGCTCTGAAAATGGGCCTGTCAGAAGATGAGCTTCCGGATATCGTCAGCCGATGGAGGAAAGCAAACCCCCGTATAAAAGACCTGTGGTACTCCTGCGAGAGTGCTGCTCTTGAGGTTATGCGGACGGGGAATGCTGTTGGAATTAATAAGGGCATTATTTTTTCAAGAGAGTATGCACCATCCTGTGGTCTGGATTTCTTTACCGTGCTGCTTCCAAGCGGCAGAAAGCTCTATTATCCGCATCCGTTCCTGTCCGAAAATAATTTCGGAAAAGAAGCCTTGCACTACTACGGAACCGGACAGAAGAATAAAAGCTTTTCAGAGCAAAGCACCTACGGCGGTAAGCTGACTGAAAACATTGTTCAGGCTGTTGCAAGGGACTGCCTTGCCGTAACACTGCAGCGGCTTGACCGTCTGGGTCTGCATACCGTAATGCACGTACATGATGAGGTTATCATCGACTGTCCGGAAAACAGCATTACTCCGGAGGCGGCTTGCTTTTTAATGAGCGGCCCTATAAGTTGGGCGGAGGGTTTGCCTCTGAAAGCGGCAGGGTTTGAGAGTAAATACTATATGAAAGATTAGCATTGCGGAGGTGGAATAATTGAATTTTGACAGAGTGATCTGTATCACAACAGGCAGCAGCAGAAAAGCAAAAACCTGGATCGGAGAGCGCGTTCTGTGGTCACAGCTTATAGATAAGCTTAAAACCCCTGTCAGAAGCCCGGAAACCCTTGAAGAATATAAGAAGCTGTCAAAGTCCGAACAAGACGAGCTGAAGGATGTAGGCGGTTTTGTGGGAGGGTCGCTGAACGATAAAAGACGAAAAATCGATAATGTAACCGGAAGGGACATCGTTACCCTTGACCTTGATAACATAGGTTCCGGAGGAACGGTACCCACGCTGCAGAGAGTTTCTTCTCTCGGATGCGGATTTGCTGTGTACTCCACCAGAAAACACGAAGAGGCAAGACCGCGCCTGAGGATAATCGTACCTCTTGACCGTACCTGCAACGCAGATGAATATGAGCCCATTGCTCGAAAGCTGGCGCAGCTTATAGGTATCGAGCTCTGCGATCCGACGACGTTTCAGGCTTCAAGGCTTATGTACTGGCCGTCTGTATCAGCAGACAGTCAGTATGTGTTCGCTTTCGAGGACAAGCCTTTTCTGTCTGCTGACGGTATGCTGGGAATGTACGGAGACTGGAGAGATGTCAGACAGTGGCCTGAGGTGCCTAACGCCCCACAGTCAAGAGCGAAGCTTGCAAAAAAGCAGGGTGATCCGACTGAAAAGGCCGGTGTTGTAGGCGCATTCTGCAGAACATTTAATGTTCACGGTGCCATCGAAAAATTCCTTCCGGATACATACATTCCCTGCGGCGATGGCAGATATACCTATGCAGAGGGCTCTACAAGCGGCGGAGCTGTTATTTATGAGGATGGTGCATTCCTGTATTCCCATCACGCTACAGATCCCTGCGGAGGACGTCTGTGCAACGCATTTGACCTTGTACGCCTTCATAAGTACGGAGATCTTGACGATGACGCAAAGGAAGGCACCCCAACAAATAAACTGCCGAGCTACACCGAAATGTGCAAGCTGGCAGTATCTGATGTCGCAGTCTCGTCACTGCTGAATAAGGAAAGATACGATAAGGCAACGGCAGAGTTTGAACAGCCTCCGGAGGATACGGGCGAATGGATGCAGAGGCTTCAGATCTCCCCTCAGTCCGGAGCTGTTGCAAAGACTGTTGATAACGTCTATATAATACTGACGAATGACCCTCTGCTGAAAGATAAGATCATTTATGATGAGTTCTCAAGCTTGGTCCTGGCTGTCGGCGAGCTGCCCTGGAATGCGGCATCAGAGCGCCGCAGATGGAGTGATACAGACGACGCCGGACTGAGGCGTTACCTTGAAAAGACATACGCTATAACGGGTAAGGACAGGATCCTTGACGCCCTGTCGCTTGCCGTACAAAGCAGATGTATCAACGAAGTCAAGGAGTATCTGACTGCTCTGGAATGGGACGGCATCAGTCGGATTGAAACCCTATTTATTGATTATCTGGGTGCGCCGGACACAGCGTATGTCAGAGCCTGCACGAAAAAATTCTTTGTTGCCGCTGTAGCCAGGGCGCTTTGTCCCGGCTGTAAGTTTGATAACATGCCCATCCTGGGAGGGCCTCAGGGCATCGGCAAAAGTACCCTGATACGCAAAATGGGCCTTCGCTGGTATTCCGACAGTCTTGACAGCTTTGAGGGAAAAGAAGCATCCGAAATGCTCAGAGGGGTATGGATGAATGAGATCGGAGAACTGTCCGGTATGAACACAGCTGAGCTGAACAGTGTAAAACGGTTTTTGACAAAGGTTGAGGACATCTACCGGGAGCCCTTCGGTAGAAGGACTTGCAGCTTTCCGCGCAGGTGTGTGTTTATAGGATCCACAAACGACAATGAATATCTGCGTGACAGAACGGGAAACCGCCGTTTCTGGCCGATCGATTGTGCCGTAACTGAGCCGGTGAAAAGTGTTTTTACTGATCTTGACGCGGAGGTGCCGCAGCTATGGGCGGAAGCTGTCGCATGGTACCGTCTTGGAGAAAAACTGTACCTTCCTCAGACGCTTGAAAAAAATGCAATTGATGAACAGCAGAGCCATATGGAAGTCAACGCACGTGAGGGCGTTGTAAGGGAATTTGTTACCCGTCTTGTTCCGAAGGACTGGAGCCGCCGTAGTCTGTCACAGAGAAAAGCCTACTGGGCGAATGAATTCGGGCAGACGGAAAGCAGTGAGGAGCTTGTAAAGCGTGATAGGATATGCGCCCTTGAGGTCTGGTGTGAAGCGTTCGGAGGGGATGTGAAATTCATGCGAAAGTCAGACACACGGGAGATAAACGATATTCTTTCATCTATAGAGGGCTTAGAAAAGTATGATAAGCCCCTGAGGTTTATTAAGGATTATGGCTTACAAAGGGGTTACATTTTGAAAAAATCAATGTGAATCGGTTTGTGAATGTAACACTCTCGTTTGTTACAAAAAAACAGAATGTAACGGCGAATGTAACGAGAATGTAACAACCAAAAGCCGCTTAAATCCTATACTTATTATATATTTGTTTACATTGTTACATTATATATATATAAAATAAAAAATAGAGAGAATAGAGAGTATATATAATACCCGTGTGCGCCTGTGCGCCTGCGCACGCACGCGTATAGGGGGGAATGTACAAATGTAACGGCTTGAAAGGAGAGGTCAAAGATTGGAAAGCGAAAAAAAGACAGAACAGTATCTCACAAAAGAAATAAAAAAGATAGGCGGCAGAGCATACAAGTTTTTGTCGCCCGGAGCATCGGGAGTTCCGGACAGACTTGTGTGCCTTCCGGGAGGCAGGGCGGTTTTTGTTGAGCTGAAATCGGAAAGCCGGAAAAGCACCGCACTGCAGAAGCACCGTCAGGAAGAGCTGAGCGCTTTAGGATTTGCAGTTTTTGCAGATATAGACACAAAATCAAAAGTTGACGCAATTGTGAGGACGCTGAAAGATGAGATACATACCGCATAACTATCAGAGCTACTGCATCAAGCGTATTATCGAGGATGAAGCCGTGGGGCTGTTTCTCGGAATGGGTCTAGGAAAAACCTCCATTACGCTGACCGCAGTCAACGACCTGAAGTATAACCGTTTTGCGATCCAGAGGTGCCTTGTGATAGCGCCGAAGAAGGTGGCCGAAGCAACATGGAGCACAGAGGCTTCAAAGTGGGATCATCTAAAGCACCTGAGAATATCAAAGATTCTCGGCACCGAAACAAAGCGGCTCAGAGCTGTGAACACTCCAGCAGATATTTACATCATCAACCGTGAAAACGTTCCCTGGCTGGTAGATCATTTCCGTAACGACTGGAAGTTTGACATGGTAGTCATTGATGAGCTGTCGAGCTTTAAAAACCATCAGGCGAAGAGGTTTAAGTGTCTGGCCTGGGTGCGGCCGCATATCAGAAAAATAGTGGGTCTTACAGGAACGCCGGCGCCTAACGGAATGATGGATCTCTGGGCTCAGATCTATTTGCTTGACAATGGCAAGCGTTTGGGCAAGAGCATAACCGCATACCGGAATGCCTATTTCCGGCAGAACACACACGGCGGTAATTTTACGACATATGAGCAGATAGACGGATCTGCAAAGGCGATAAGGGATCAGATATCGGACATTTGTGTTTCAATGAAAGCAGAGGATTATATACAGCTTCCGGAGAGAGTTGACATCACTGTACCTGTTACGCTTGAGGATGCGGCGCGGAAGAAGTACGAGAAGTTTGAGAGAGATATGTTCCTGCAGATCGATGAGGATCAGCTCGATGCTGCAACGGCTGCTGTGCTGTCAAACAAACTGCTGCAGATGTGTAACGGTGCAGTTTACGGGGAAAACGGTATCGTAGAGATACATGATAGCAAGATTGAGGCGTTTATGGAGCTTGTCGAAGCCGCGCAGGGACAGCCGATGCTGGTATTTTATAATTTCCGGCACGATCTGTCAAGACTGAGAAAGGCTTTAGAGAAAACAAAGCTTTCAGTCGGTGAGCTTAATTCCGAAGATGATATCCGGAACTGGAACGAAGGAAAGATCAACGTTCTTCTTGCACATCCGGCGAGTGCGGCATACGGGCTTAATCTTCAGGAGGGTGGAAGCCACGTTGTCTGGTTCGGCCTTAACTGGAGCCTTGAACTTTACCAGCAGGCAAATGCGAGGCTTTATCGTCAGGGTCAGAAAAACAGGGTGTTTGTACACCATCTTGTTGTTGAGGATAGCACGGACGAAATGGTTATGAGCGCCCTGAGGGATAAAGAGGGAACACAGAGCGCCTTGCTGGATGCGCTGAAAGCAAAGATCAGGGAGGTGAAATCTGATGCAGTCAGTGGTCGTTTCAATAAGAATACCTCACGATAGCTGGAATGTATGTTGGCTTGACGTTGATGTGTCCAGGCTTATTGATTTTCAGACTCTGCCAAAAATCAAAAAGATAATCCGGCTTGTATCAGCTGACGATAAGATCAGGGGGGCGGGACAATCTCTGTATGTTTGAGCAGTGCGCAAGGACTCGTCTTGACGAATTGAAGCAGCAAAACGCATCGCTTTCAAAAATCAGGAGAATAGGCAAAATACTTGAATACATAGAGGAGGAAAAAGATGATGCTTGACTTTCTCATAGGTGCTGCCATCGGTGCAGTATTCGGCGGGGCCTTCGGGGTGTGTATGTTTGCGCTTGTAAGCGCTGGAGGTGGTAAGGATGAATGAGCTTTCACTCTGCCGCTCCTGCGGCGGCAAAGCAAGCCACTACACGAAACAGGGTATCATCCGCGACCAATACGGCGAGCGCGAGGGCTGGATCACGACCTGCTACTGTATTTACTGCGGCAGCAAGGTCAGAGCGTACAGGGACGATCCGCAGGAGGCGGAACGCAAGGCGGCGGATTGGTGGAACAGAGGAATATACGATGCGGATTGACGGGAGGGGATAGAGTGACAGCGAGGGAATATCTCGGACAGGTCAAAGCGCTTGACGATCTTATCAATGCAAAGGAGCGTGAGCTGTATAAGCTCAGATTGTCAGCAACATCAGTATCAAGCACTACATTCGGAGAAAAGGTACAGACCGGAGGCGAAAACCGCTCAATGCTTATTGTCGATAAGATCATCATTATGCAGGAGGAGATCAATTCGGAGATCGACAGGCTCGTTGACCTGAAAGCAGAGATCAGGGCGAAGATCTCACGGGTATATAATCCTCAGTTTGTCGCCTTGTTGACGGATAAATACATAAACGGACTGACGCTTGATCAGATAGCGGAGAAAATGGAGATCACAGACAAGACGGCTTGCAGGTGGCACGGAGAGGCTTTGCAGATATTCAGGAAAGAAAATAATATGGTTTAGTCGAAATATACAAAAATGCCCTTTGAATTTTGACACCCAATGTCCTGTAATGTCCTCCTTGAAAGAAGTAAAATGGTATTGTGATATACGGGCGGGGCAGCAGGAACCGGTTCTGTCTTGCCGGCTCCTGCGCCGTCTACTATGTCACTGTCAAGGCAGAGTAGAGCAATGGCAGCTCGTCTGGCTCATAACCAAAAGGCTGGCGGTTCGAATCCGCCCTCTGCAATCTTCATGTTATAGTGATACACACTCCTTAAAAATGTGCAGAAGCCGTCCGCTTGGGCGGCTTTTGTGCTGTAAAAATGAAATGAGGTGAGCCTGGTGGCACTTACAAAAAGACAGAGAAGATTTGCCGATGAATACCTTATCGATCTGAATGCCACTCAGGCAGCAATCAGATCGGGGTATTCAGCTAAAACAGCAAGGCAAATCGGGGAACAAAACTTGTCAAAACTTGACATTAAAAATTATATAGAGGAGCAGCTTGAGCGTCTGCACAATGAACGTACTGCTGACGCTCAGGAAGTTATTGAATATCTGACCTCTGTTCTCAGAGGTGAGAGCGAAGGCGAGGAGCTGGTTAATGAATTCGATGGTGATGGTATTTCCCACGCTGAACGCGTGAAGAAAAAGCCTTCTGAAAAAGACAAGCTCAGAGCTGCGGAGCTTCTCGGAAAGCGCTTCGGTATCTTTACCGACAAGATTGACTGCAGTGTAAAGGTGTCTGATAAGCTGGCTGATGTTTTCGCTCAGATCGGCGGTGAGGGGCTTGAAGAGTAGATTTCCACTGTCGCAGAAATATATAGATTTTATCAATACTACTGCTGTGACGGCTGAATTTCTTGAAGGTACTACAGCTTCCGGAAAAACAACGGTCGGAGCTGGAATTAAATTTATGCGGATGGTCTCAGCTTCTGTCAAAAAGCTGCATATCATAGCAAGTAAAACAACCGGTACTGCCGAAAAGAATATTATTCAGCAGGATAACGGGATCCTGGATCTGCACACCGGCGCTGTTTATTATGGCAACGGTGACAAGGATAATAAGCTGCCGCATATCAAATTCGAAGGGAAGATAATTTATGTTCTCGGATATGATAACAAGGACAAATGGCAGAATGTTCTCGGCTCTCAGTTCGGCTGTGTGTATATCGACGAGATCAATACAGCCGACATTGATTTTGTGCGTGAAATCTCGACCAGGAATGATTATCTTCTTGCTACTCTGAATCCGGATGATCCGAGGCTGCCTGTTTATAAAGAATTTGTCAACCGCAGTCGTCCATTCAGCAAGTATGCCGCAGATATTCCGGCTGAGATAACGGAAGAACTAAAGGAACCTCCTGTTAAGGGGTGGCGCTATTGGTTTTTTACATTTAACGATAATCTGAGTCTGACACAAGAAGACATTGAGCGCAAAATGTCAGCAGCTCCGAAGGGCACAAAGCTCTACAAGAACAAGATCCTCGGCCTGCGTGGCAGAGCAACAGGTCTGGTATTCAGCAATTTCGAGCCTGCGCGTCATGTTATAACAGAGACGCAGCTCTGGCAGCGGATAGAACAGGATACAAAGCGCGGCAGCACTGCTGAGCATTTTGTTCAGCTTTCCGCCGGGCTG
>CADCPT010000278.1 GCA_902803385.1 uncultured Ruminococcus sp. | reverse complement strand
GCCGCGTATTATTTCACACCCTCTTTGCACTTATTATTACGGTGTTTTTTCAGGGGTGCCAGGCGATTTGCGCCTGGCACCCCTGAAAAAAATTATTAATAGCCCGGTCGCGCCGAAGGCACGGTCGGGCGAACTCTCTACCTGTGACGTCCGCTGCCTGAGCCGCCGGATCTTGAGGAGTGCGACGAAGATCTTGATGAACTGCCATGGGATCTGCTTGAGTGCCTGCGGCGCGAGCTTGAATAGCTGCTTCTGTAATAGCGGTCTCTGTCATAATATGACGAATCGCTTGATCCGGAACGCTTCGGAAGTAATACCAATAAAAGAATATATATCACAAATACCGCAATACCTGCTATGACCAGGATCGAGAATGTACCCATACCGGTAATAAGACTGTAGATTTTATTTATATCTATTGATATCTTTTGGCCGGAACCGTTTTGTGTTGATGAAGCACTGAACGCCCCATTCGGCTGATCCGTGCTTTTTCCGTACAGCTCATTGACCTCATCCATACCCATAAGCAGAGCCTTTTTGACATCATCGGAATAGACAGGCTCATCGCTCGGCGGAAGATACTCATACATTACATCGAATATATCGTCGATCGCGGCTTTATTGAAGATCCTTTCTGCTTTGTTGAGCGCCCGTATGTAATCGTAAGCAGGGGAATGACCCTCAAAATCCAGATAAATAAACAGCGAATCTGAATCATTACCGAATAATGATACGGCACAGTCATGGGCAAAATCCTCAGTTTCGGGATCCGATCTGTAATTGCCGCCAAGGAAAACGGCTACTTTTATATCCATATCGTCCGTAACAGCCTGCAGCTTTTCCCATATCTCTTCCTGCTGCTTGCCGGTAAGTATCTCGGCTTCATCTCTGAAAAACGCCTTACTGTCCCGGTACTGAGAAACAAGGGATGCTTCAGTATCGGTCCCCCTATAGTCAAAGCTCGTTTTCGGTGTAACGGGAGAGACAGCATATGCCGTTATGCTGAAAAGAAGCAACATGCAGACGGAAATAAACGAAACAAGCATTTTTCGGTTCAAAACGACCACTCCTTTTTATTTGTATGCAACAGGATCAACATTCCCGGTACGATAGGCGTCCGGATCGGAAAGACCGTGCAATTGCAAACGATACAAAAAAGTCAGACAGGCAGAAGCGTAGGTTTTCTGTCTGTAAAAAACACTGCGCTGTCATAGCCGCATTCCTTTAAAAGCTCATA
Organism: uncultured Ruminococcus sp.; assembly: GCA_902803385.1. Lineage (GTDB taxonomy): Bacteria > Bacillota > Clostridia > Oscillospirales > Acutalibacteraceae > UBA1213. Next base: position 1,115 of record CADCPT010000278.1, on the reverse strand, counting down.
AGCCTGCTCTATGCCTGAACCGACATCGGCAGCATTGTGAGCGTCAGAGCCGACGGTCACGAGTTTTCCGCCAAGCTCTCTGTAGCGCATCAGAACAGTCTTGTCGGGCAGCGTCCGGCCTATCTTCTGTCTCAGCCCCGAGGTGTTTATCTCAAGAGCCTTGTCGTTCCTTACAAGCAGCTCCAGAACAGCATCAAGCTTTTCCTGATAATCGCTCATCTTTATTTCCAGCCCGGCTTCACCTTTCATATAACGCAGCGGATAGTCGATATGTGCAAGTGAATCAAAAAGATCCTGCTTCGCAAGCTCATAAAGCTCCGTCATATATCTATCCATAAGATCCTGTGCGGCGGCAGCATCGGGGTATCGTAAGAAATAGAAATCCTGTTCGCCTCTGAGGTTATGAAGCGAGCCGAGAACAAAATCATAGTGTGCAAGAGAAAGCGCATCCTTAGCCGCCTTTACATCCTGAGTCGGCTGGCCGAGCTCTATCCCGGTGCGGATGATAAGTCTTCCCTCAAATTCGTCTCTTATGGTAATGATATCTTCAGCGGAGGCGGATATATCACAGGCGACATTCTTTTCAAAATACTCATGGCATTCACAGTGGTCTGAGATCGTAATGGCATACAACCCCTTTTTTTCGGCGGCGGAAGCAAGGCTTCGCACTTTTTCACTTCCGTCGAAGGAATGCTCTGAATGGGTATGGCTGTCGGCAAAAAACTTCTGATCCATCGGAACTGACCTTTCTGTTCTGGTATAAGCAGATTATATTCCAATGCCGCCGAGCTGTCAAGGGCACACTAAATTTATAGTGTTTTTTCAGGAGGGTGGGGGTGTGAAAAAACTATTTTCTTTTTTACAAGCCTTTAAATCATCTGAATATCCGATAAAATACGGCTTACCATCTAATCACTACTTCGAGATAGTACGCAATAAAGTAAGAAAGCGTCATTGCAATAGAAAAAACGACTTCATATGCATCTGTACGACTGATCGCCCGACCATTGCTGCGCAACGACCGGGCGATTTTAAGACTTGTTTTTTCAGAGGTGGCGCGAGCAAAGCTCGCGCCACCTCTGAAAAAACACTATAATAAAAGTGCGCCGCAAGGT
>CADCPT010000277.1 GCA_902803385.1 uncultured Ruminococcus sp. | reverse complement strand
TCCAATAAAACACTTTAATATCTTTGGCGTTAAATTCCGCATAGCTTTGTTGTCGTCCTTGCTTGGCGCCAGCCAAGCGGCGTCCTCTGCCTCACTATGCGAAATTTTCCGCTCAAATCTTTTTAAAGCGTTTTATTGGAAATTAGTATTAGTTTTTCCGGAGATGCCGCGAGCTTTGCTCGCGGCACCTCTGAAAAAAACACTGTTTGAGTGCGCCGAAGGGTAGGTGCAAGTGGCAACTTGAAAAAAACAAACACCGCTCATCTTACATGCGCGGTGTTTTATCCCATCTTTTTGATCTTTTCTTCAGTCTTCTGGATAAGGTTATACAGTGAGGGAGCAAGCTCCGGATAAAGCTTCGATATGATCTCCGGCGAGAGATTAGGTGCCTCTCCTGCTTCAAGACCTTTAAAGCCGTCGCATCCCTTGCCTTGTGCAAGCTGCGAAGCGTTTGTTTCAAGTATGCACTGCAGAGCGGAGGAAAGACCTGCATATACCTCCGGTGAAACTGAAAACATTGCCTGAGGATTCTTGGGATTGCCGGAATAAACTGTTCTGAGAGTCTTGTATACGGAGACCATTAGATAAGAGGATATCTCAGTTGTCATTCCCTTGTTGTCAGTTTCGTCAAGCATTTCGTAAAGAACATTTATCGAATTCTGTATAAGCTTTTTGTTCAGCGTTATGATAGTGCTTTCTTTATTCGGGTCATCCTCACGCGGATGAGAATCAGGAAGATCTTCAACAGTCAGGGTAGCACCTTGTCTGTCCGGAGTTCTGCCTAAAAGATAATCGCAGGATACATTGTAGTAGTCGGCAATGTGTATCACGAAGTCGAGCCCGCATTCTCTTATTCCTTTTTCATAATGGGACAGGAGAGCCTGAGATACACCAAGCTCAAGGGCAGCCTGTTTCTGACTCAGTCCACGTTCCTTTCTAAGAAGGGTAATGATTCGCGGAAAATCACTGTTCATGTTACACCTCTTGACTTTATGGGATTAAAAGATTAATATATAGTATATGAGTCTGGAATAAAAGTCCAAAAGGGCATAACTCGTCCATAGACTATATATAAACAGCAAGTAAATTATATTATATTTAAAACTGTTTGTAAAGTCTTTTTTCGATTTTTTATTACAATATTTTTACTAAAAAAACATATTTGTGGAATTTATTCAAAGGAGTTGTATCAGATGCAGTCATATGTCATAAATTTTATTCGCCATGGAGCACTTGATGAGACTCTGAAGGGCTGCTATATAGGAAGAACAGATGTCAGACTGTCAAAGAAAGGAAGGGAAGACCTTGCAGCTCTCAGAATGAGCGCTGATTATCCATATCCTCAGAAGCTGTACAGCAGTCCACTACTCAGATGTACTGAGACATGTGAGCTGCTTTTCCCCGGGGTAGAGATAATAACGCTTCCTGCTTTCGCAGAATGTGATTTCGGCGATTGGGACGGCAGATCTGCTTCCGAGCTTGCCGGAGATCCTGCATTTGCCAATTGGCTTCAGAATTCAGACAAGACTCCTGCACCGAACGGAGAGAGCGGAAAGGATTTTGCGACCAGGATATGCCGAGGTTTTGAAAGGCTTGTTGAACAGATGTCAGCTGAGGGTATAACCAATGCGACAGTTGTGACGCATGGCGGTGTTATTATGACTATACTTTCCGTTTACGGTATTCCTCAGGCTGAAAGCTACCGCTGGCGTATGGATAACGGCTATGGCTTTTCTGTAAGAGTCAATCCTTTTTTGTGGATGCGTGACAGAGTCGTAGAGGTTTTTGATACCTGTCCGCCGGCTCCGAAGAGCGAATAATACAATGCATCAAAGTATACAAATATAAATTCAGTTAGCAGTAATTAATATCGAACACGCTGTTTTTTCAGATTTTATTTGAATATTGCCTCAAAAGAGCTTATAATGTAGTAGATAATATTTGCTATTGGTAATAAGTTTGTTTATTTTATAAGGAGAACGCTATGCCTGATAATAATGGTTCAAACAAGAATGTCAATGATGCGCCCGGATCCAAGAAGGGCAACGGTCAGACACCATCTAAGAGCAGGAGCAAGGATACAGGCTCATCAAACAGCAGGGATATCAGCTCATCATCTGATGTCATTTTCTACGAAGCTCCGCCGAAGGACATCAGCTCAACGAGTACCCGTCGCATACCTAAGGTGACTTCACCTTCGCCTGTTCAGAAAAAGAAAAAAGGCAACAGTTCCATTGCGCTCAGGATATGCGCTGCTGTGCTTGGTGCGGTAATGATGATCTGCGGAAGCGGATGCCTTGTATACTATTCTGTTATGGGCAGGATAAACTATGAATCGATCGGCGGCGAAAGCTCCGTTGCTTCAAATTCCTCTGCCGTATTGCCTTCCAAGCCCGGTACTACCTCCGGAACAAATGTCTATGAAGGTACTTTGCTCAATGATTCCGAAATACTCAATATTCTCCTTATGGGAGCAGATACAAGAGCGAATCAGGAGCACGGAAACTCCGATACTATGATACTTATGTCGATAGACACACGCCACAAAAAGCTGAAGCTTACATCCTTTATGCGAGACACCTATGTTGCAATACCGGGATATGAGGATAATAAGCTGAACGCCGCCTTCAATCTCGGAGGCATTGGTCTTACCGTTCGTACCATTCAGGCAAATTTCGGTATCGAGATCGACCGCTATGCCGTTGTTGATTTTTCAAGCTTCCGAAATATCATAGATGTTCTCGGCGGTATAGATGTAGATCTTACCTCTGATGAGATCGACTATATCAACTGGCAGTTCTGGATAAACGAACAGGATGAATATAAATACGCCGATGAGGAATACAAGGATTCTGTCCGTGAGCAGCTTATGCAGGTTTGGTTCGCCACAGTTCCGGATTACGCAAAGCCGATCAATAAAACCGAACTGAATTTCAGAATGAATGAGGACGGAGAAGCTGTTGCCACTGTTCATCTCAGCGGCAGACCTGCCCTCTGGCATGCAAGAAACCGCGGAGAAAACGGTATCTGCAGCGGTGATGACTATGTAAGAACACAGCGGCAAAGGGATGTTCTTGGTGTTATCGTCAACAAGCTCAAGTCCTCTGATCTTTCAACGGTAATGAGTATTATATATGAAATAGGTCCGATGATAACAACCAATCTCAAAACAACGGAGATCACCGCTCTTGCCACGAATATCCTGAAATATCTCAATTATGATATGGTCAATACATCTGCGCCTACAAGGGAATCTCTTGGAACTGATTATTATTTTTCAGACGAAGAACACCCCATATACATCTATGGTTATCTTCAGAGCTGTATCGTTATAAGCGACTGGGAAAACTTCCGTCTGAAAGTTGCGGATTTTGTATTCGGTGATAAGGTCAGCTTCAATGATGAAATTTCATCCGACGAGAGCAGTTCGTATTACGATATGTCTTCGCAAACTGAAAGCAGTCAGAGTTACAATTATTATGACAGCTCAGGACAAAGCTCGGAACAATACACAGAATACAGTACGTTTACCGGTACCGGTTATGACAATGGCGATGATAACGATGATAATTACGGCGGTTATGATAATAACTGGTACGATAACAGCAATAATAACTACTATAACTATGACGGCAATGACTATAACTACGGCGGCAACGGAAACGATAACGACTACAACTATGACGGCGGCGACGGAAACGATAACGACTACAACTATGACGGCGGCGACGAAAATAATAATGATTACGATAACGGCGTGTATTACGGGTATGATTATTGAAAAAGCTGAATAGTTTTGATCTGCATTCTTGCTTCCCTTTGTAGTGAGAATGCAGTGCTGTATTTATTCAACTGTACTGTCCGCCCGACCGCTGCTGCGCAGCGACCGGGCTATATAAAGTTTTTTCAGAGGTGCCGAGAGCGAAGCTCAAGGCACCTCTGAAAAAACACAATATCTAAGTACGCCGCAAGTAAGGGGTACACAAGGAAGTGATAATATGGAAAATAATAATCCCCGTACCGAAGATTACGGTGATGGTTTCTATGAGGATGAAGAGTATGTTCCTGCACCGTCTGATGACAACGGCGACGGCTTCTTTGAAGAGGAACAGGAGGAAATGAAAAAGGGCGGATGCCTGTCAAAGCTTATCAAGGCAGCTTTGGTGATAATATTTATAATTATTCTTGCAATAGCTGCGACTGTAGCTGTAATACTGATGAGAGTGCATTATACAGGAGAAAACCCCGATCACAGCATAGCTCAGTCTCAGGGAGTAGAGCTTCGCACAAAGCAGGGTGTAGAGAATATCATGATATTCGGTGAAGACGACCATTCAGAAGACAGTCACGGCCGTTCTGACGCTATGATACTTCTCACTATAGACAGCAATAACAAGATACTGAAACAGACATCTCTTATGAGAGATCTTTATCTTGAGATACCCGGACATGGATATGACAAGCTTAATTCTGCCTATGCCTACGGAGGCCCGTCTCTTGCAGTAGAGACGATCGAGCTTAATTTCCATATCAGGATAGATGATTATATAATCATTGATTTCAACAGTTTTACAGATATTATAGATTCTCTCGGCGGTATAGATATGCAGCTGACAAAGGAAGAGATAGAATACATCGACTGGCAGTCATATCGGAACAAGCAGACCGAAGAGGAATCCGAGCTCGATTCCGGAAGCTTTGATTATGAAATAAATGATGAGGGAGAGCAGGTCACTAAGGTACACCTTAACGGCAGACAGGCTCTCTGGTACGCAAGAGACAGAGATAGTGCCGGCTCTGACTATGACAGGGCATGGAGACAGAGAATGGTCATTGATACTGTTCTTGATAAGCTCAAGGAATCAGACCCCTTCCGCATTTCAGCGGCTGCAATGGGGGCGTCACAGTACGTTTCGACAAACATGTCGCCGTTTACTCTTACAGGGAAGGGAGCTTCTCTGCTGACGGCTCTTGGATGGACTCGTGAGCAGTACAGAGTACCGCAGAGAGACAATGTATATGACCAGTGGACAGACAACGCAGGGCTTGCTCTTGTTATTGCCGATAATGACAAAGCGATCGAAGAGCTTCATTCATTTGTTTTTGGAGAATAAAACGGTTGACCAATTTTTCAGGGGTGTCCGGCGCTTTGAGCCGGACACCCCTGAAAAATTTTTTAATAGCCCGGTCGTGTCGAAAGGCGCGGTCGGGTGCACGTGGTTGTTTTAATAGAAGTATACAGTTTCTTCCTCGGGTTTTTCGGCCGACTTGATGTCCTTTACATAGAACATAGGTCCTGCCTGACCACCGAAAAGCTTGTCCTTTTCGACTTTGACCTCTGCTGTCACGGTATACCAGCCCTTGTTTTTGATTGCATCTGCCTGCTTATAGCGGCACATAAAACCAACATACTGTATGTCCTCGGCGCAGCAGGCCATTGCAAAGCGTCCGCCGACAAAGCTGCCCTTGGGAAGCTTCGGGCTTCTTGCGGTAAGAGCCTTGAAGCGAATAGTCTTTCCGCTGTATTTTTCCGGTTTGTCCATAGCGTCCATATACAGCAGACCGAAATCCTCATCCTTGACCTCGACAACAGGAGCGTCGATATCATAGGGCAGGGGATCTTCTATATCGTCATTTTCCATAGTGCCGTCT
>CADCPT010000276.1 GCA_902803385.1 uncultured Ruminococcus sp. | reverse complement strand
TCGTTTTTTCTTTTTTTTGCTCAAAAAACAGTTACGGTGTGCCTTTTCTTTCTCCTGTTTCTCCATGGGGAAGTTCTGCGCTAAGAGATGTTTTTGTCCGTGCCGGGTGGCGTGTTCTTTCAAGAAAAAATGAAACAGTTCAGAATATGCCCGGAGCTAATACCGGGGAGGTTAAAACATGAACGACCGAATAATTTCATCATCGCAGTTATTGATTCTTCTGTTTATCATTTCATTATCCGGTATACTGTTTTCACCATATTTATTTGCTCCTGACAGCAGGCTGTGGGATCAGCTTGTTCCGTTTATGGTGCTTTTTATCATTACTATGATGCTTTTGATCCCTGTGAATGAAATAATAAGAGAACAGAATAACGGAAATAATCCTCTTCCGGAGTGGATCTACGTATTCTTTTGTGCATTATACGGTATTTTTTTCTTGTTTTGCTCGATACAATCGCTATATGACTTTGCTTCCTTTGCTCAGATTTTTTCGGGCGGTCAGATAGATAAGATAATTCTGACTATTGCAATTCTGAGTGGAGTATTATTTTCTGCCTATAAGGGTATAGAAAGCATTGTTCGATTTTCCGGTATAGTTTTTGTAATTTTCCTTTTAGCCTTAGCCATGTTTACGTTTTTTACCTTTCCTTCATTTTCTCAAACAGATCTTGATGTTTTTAATGCAGGCTCATTCCCGGATCTGATGCTCAATACAGCAAAGGCCTTTAGTATTTCTCCGGTGATAGCAGCTGCAATGATGCTCGGAAGGTTTACGACCGGAAACATTAAAAAAAGCTCATTTATATGGGCAGGGTGCAGTTTTATAGTGTTTTTTTCGGTATTTATCCTCATCTGCGGAACCTCCGGTAATTATCTTCGCGGAATGAAATATCCACTTTTTCATGCTATCGATACATCCGGCATACTTCAGAGATTTGATCCGCTGTTTATCGGAGCTGCTATCTGTGCTTTGTTCTGCTCTTTAGGAGCGTTCTTTTATATTTTCAGAATTACTTCGCAAAGAGTACTGAAGAACGAATCTGCTTCAAAAAAAATAATGCTGATTGCAGGGATTATTTCAGGTTCTGTCGTATTATGGCTTTCAGATAATACAAAAAATGCTGATATCATTTTTTCCGATGCTGTAGTGATTCCTGTATATATTCTCTTTTCAGCGGTTTTTCCTTTAGCAGCCTTTATTTATATAAAGACCGGTGTAATAATCGGAAGGATCCGTTTAAAACGCATTATGATGTCGTCAGTTCTTGTTTTTTGTATAATACTTTTCTCCCTGCAGTTATGCGGTTGTACGTCTGTTCAGCTTAATCAGAAGCTGATAATACAGGGAATAGGAGTTGATAAAAGCTGCGACAAGACATCCGTTACCTGTATCGTGCTTGATACAGAAACCGAAGACAGCGACAATAAGGTTAAGATCATTCACTCGGAGGGCAATGATTTTTCGGATGCATTGAATATGCTTGAAAAAGAGCATGGAAAAAAGATAATGCTAAGTCACTGCCTGTTTGTGATAATTGACAAAGCTTTAACGGGCGCTCCGGATGAAATACTTGGTACTTTTTCCGAGAACCGTGAGGTCATAAGGAGTCTTAACATCATGGTGTCTTCAGATCCTGCCGGGTATCTTATAGATACTTCAGTAGGAGAATACGGGTATACCTCGGAGGAAATAAACATGCTTGTTGATTCGGAAATAATAGAACAGTCAATAGCTCATTATACCTTATTTGATCATATGAGCGACAGATCAGATGAAAACGCAGACATTCCCATTATTACATTGGATACGGAGCTCAGGTCTCTGAAAATAAGCGGAAGCATTGACATTAACAAATAACAAAAATGTTGCCGGGACAGAAAAGGTAAAGTATTACCGCAAAAAAACATTTTGCATTATTATTCAAACCATTGACATTGAGAAGCAAAAAACTTATAATTGAATAAGTGCAATTGTCATTATTTGAGTTTTGTATCGTTTATTATTTTAAAAGGAAGGTAATTATCAATGAATAGTGATGCAATCAATAAGGGCGTCCAGTGTGCGCCTCAGCGTTCTCTTCTTCGTGCGCTTGGTATGACGGATGAAGAGATCGCAAAGCCGATGATCGGTATTGTTAGTTCATACAACGAAATAGTACCGGGACATATGAATATAGATAAAATAGTAAATGCCGTTAAGGTCGGTGTTGCTATGGCAGGAGGTAATCCCGTTGTATTTCCTGCAATAGCAGTCTGCGACGGTATTGCAATGGGTCATAAGGGAATGAAGTATTCTCTCGTCACCCGCGATCTTATTGCCGATTCTACAGAGGCTATGGCTATAGCTCATGCTTTTGATGCTCTTGTTATGGTACCTAACTGCGATAAGAATGTTCCCGGTCTTCTCATGGCTGCTGCAAGGCTCAATATCCCGACAATTTTTGTTAGCGGCGGTCCTATGCTTGCAGGTCATGTACATGGCGAAAAGAGAAGCCTTTCCAGTATGTTTGAAGCTGTTGGTTCTTATAACTCAGGAAAGATCACAGCGGAAGAACTCAATGAATATGAAAACAAGGTCTGCCCGAGCTGCGGCTCCTGCTCAGGTATGTATACGGCAAATTCTATGAACTGTCTTACTGAGGTTCTCGGTATGGCTCTTCGCGGAAACGGTACAATACCTGCTGTTTATTCCGAACGTATCCAGCTTGCAAAGCATGCAGGAATGAAGATAATGGAGCTTCTCGAAAAGAATATCCGTCCGCGTGATATTATGACAGAAGATGCATTCAGAAATGCTCTTACTATGGACATGGCTCTCGGTTGCAGTACAAACAGCATGCTCCATCTTCCTGCGATCGCTCACGAATGCGGTATCGATCTTAATCTTGATATTGCAAATGAGATCAGCTCTCACACACCGAATCTCTGTCACCTTGCACCTGCAGGACATACATACATGGAGGATCTTAATGAGGCAGGCGGCATTTATGCCGTTATGAATGAGATCAATAAGCTCGGTCTGCTTAAGACAGATCTTATCACCTGCACCGGAAAGACCATTGCCGAGAATATCGCCGGCGTTGTAAATAAAAACCCCGATATTATCAGACCTGTTGATAATCCCTACAGCAAGACAGGCGGCATTGCTGTTCTAAGAGGTAATCTTGCACCAGATTCAGGCGTAGTAAAGCGCAGCGCAGTCGCTCCCGAAATGCTTAAGCATTCGGGTCCTGCAAAGGTATATGACAGTGAAGAGGAAGCAATGGCTGCAATAAACAGCGGCGAGATCGTTGACGGTGATGTTGTCGTAATTCGCTATGAAGGTCCCAAGGGCGGCCCTGGAATGAGGGAGATGCTCAATCCTACTTCTGCGATAATAGGCAGAGGTCTCGGAAGCACTGTTGCTTTGATCACGGACGGACGTTTCTCAGGTGCAACGAGAGGTGCTGCTATCGGACACGTTTCTCCTGAGGCTGCAGTCGGCGGTCCTATAGCTCTTGTCAGAAACGGCGATATTATCGATATAGATATAAATGCAAATACAATAAATGTCAGACTCAGTGATGAAGAGCTTGCCAAGCGACGTGAGGAGTGGAAGCCGAGAGAGCCCAAGATAACTACCGGCTATCTTGCAAGATATGCTTCCCTTGTTACATCAGGAAACAGAGGAGCTGTTCTCGAGGTCAAAAAATAAAAGCTTTTGTGGGGATCGGAGTCTTTGCTTCTCTGCAAGGTGCTGTGAAATCATTCGCAGCACCTTGGAACCGACTTGTGCTCCCGAAGAAAGTGCCATTGGTGTGCGCCTGCCCTGCGGCGCACTTATTCATGTTTTTTTCAGGAATGCCGGACGCGAAGCGCCCGGCATCCCTGAAAAAAACCAATCATTAACAGCCCGGCCGTGCCGAAGGTGCGGTCGGGCGGAACGGTTGTACATATTCATAAGAATCCGTTTTTTATTGTAAAACTGTTTTCTTGTTTTGTTGCGCACTGTCTCAAAGTAGTAATCTGCTGACACGCTATATGTTTTCAGGTATTTTGATGATTTAGAAGCTGATAAAAGAAAATAGTTTTTTTTACAGCCTCTATAATAAATGTTATTTTTGGGTCAAGAATATCTTTGCTGTTTGATCCCGAAAACGTGATAAAAAGAGCGCCGCTGCTAAGGCGCACAACGGATCTGTGATTTGTAATGAAGCTGCTGAAAACAGTTTTCGACAGCTCATTAAGAGTTTTATTCAATAAATCTGGGAGGAACGACGAATGCGCGAGGCAATATGGAAGGACTATGAGCTAATCGATTGTTCTGACGGAGAGCGCCTTGAAAGATGGGGAGATATAGTTCTTATCCGACCTGATCCTCAGATAATATGGCATACCGAAAGGAAGAATCCTCTTTGGGCTGAAGCCCACGCAAGATACAAAAGAAGTACAAGCGGCGGCGGTGCATGGGAATACAATAAAAAAGTACCGCAGCAATGGACAATTAAATATAAAAATCTTACCTTCGGGATCAAACCGATGGGCTTCAAGCATACAGGTGTTTTTCCGGAACAGGCAGTCAACTGGGATTATGTATCGGAAAAGATAAAAAATGCCGACCGCCCTCTCAAGATCCTCAATATGTTTGCATATACCGGAGCTGCGACCTTAGCCTGTCTCGAAGCCGGAGCAAGCGTCTGTCACGTGGACGCTTCAAAGGGCATGGTACAGTGGGCTAAGGAGAATGCTCAGTTCAGCGGTCTTGCCGACCGTCCTGTTCGCTGGCTCGTTGATGACTGTGTCAAGTTTGTTCAAAGGGAACACAGGCGCGGCAATAAATATGACGGGATCATTATGGATCCGCCGTCATACGGCAGGGGACCCGGAGGTGAGGTCTGGAAGCTTGAAGAACAGCTTTTTTATCTTGTCCAGCTTTGTCTGCCGATACTTTCTGATGACGCAAGCTTTTTTATTCTTAATTCATATACCACCGGGCTTCCGCCTTCTGTAATGGAATACCTTCTCAGTGTAATGCTTTGTTCCGGATTCGGCGGTAAGGTCAGCAGCGACGAGATAGGTCTGCGCGTTTCCGAAAGCGGTCTTACTCTTCCGTGCGGAAGTACAGCAATCTGGGAAAGCAACTGATCCTCAGCCCAGCCTTTACAGGAGATAGTTATGGATGATTTTATAGATGTTAAAAATGTTTACTATTCCTATGACCCTGAAGATGAAAAGGAAACTGAATATGCCCTCTGCGGTGTAGATCTGAAAATAGGCATCGGAGAATTTGTTGCGATAGTAGGTCATAACGGTTCGGGAAAATCGACACTTGCAAAGCATTTCAATTCAATATATCTTCCGACAAGCGGTGATATCACTGTCGAAGGTATGAATACAAAAGATGACGACAAGCTTTTTGATATAAGAAAAAAAGTGGGGCTTGTCTTGCAGAATCCCGATAATCAGATAGTTGCCGGTATTGTCGAAGAGGATGTTGCCTTTGGCTGTGAGAACCTTGGAGTTCCCCCTGATGAGATAAGAAAGCGCGTTGATGATTCTCTCGCTGCAGTTGGAATGATTGAATATGCACGTCACTCTCCGGATAAGCTTTCTGGCGGTCAAAAACAGAGGGTCGCTATTGCCGGAATCATTGCAATGCAGCCGAGCTGTATAGTTCTTGATGAACCTACCGCTATGCTTGATCCTAAGGGCAGAGATGAAGTAATGTCGACGATCCGCAAGCTTAACAGTGAAATGAATATTACGATCATACTAATAACTCACTATATGGAAGAGGCAGTGCTGGCTGACAGGGTCGTAGTAATGGACTCGGGAAAGATCCTTACCGAAGGAAGTCCTAGAGAGGTCTTTTCACAGGTCGAGCTTCTTAAGCAGCACCGTCTTGACGTTCCTCAGGCAACCGAGCTTATTTACAAGCTCAGGGGATGCGGCTTTGAGCTGCCGAAATGTGTACTTAATGAAGAAGAGTGTGTCGAAGCTCTTTCAAAGTTGATCAAATAAATTGTGGAGATGTATTCTTATGTCATTGATAAGGGCAGAAAACATAAGATTTGTTTACGGAGAGGGTACTCCGTTTGAAAAGGTTGCCCTTGATGATCTCAGCTTTGAAATAAATGAAGGTGAGCTTATCGGTATCATCGGCCATACAGGCTCAGGAAAATCAACTCTTGTGCAGCTTCTGAACGGTCTGCTTAAGCCGACTTCCGGAAAGATCTATCTGAATGATAAAAATATCTGGGAAAACCCAAAAAAGATAAGAAACATTCGATTTAAGGTCGGTATGGTTTTTCAGTATCCGGAGTATCAGCTTTTTGAAGAGACGGTGTATAAGGATATCGCTTTCGGCCCTAAGAATATGGGGATGACAGATGAAGATATTGATAAGGCTGTTCGCTCTGCAGCAGGCTTCGTAGGTCTTCGTGATGATCAGCTTGATAATTCTCCTTTTGATCTTTCGGGCGGCGAAAAACGACGCGCTGCTATAGCAGGCGTAATTGCTATGGATCCGGACGTTCTGATCCTTGACGAACCTGCTGCCGGTCTTGATCCTCTCGGCAGGGATGCGTTGCTTTCTCAGATAGTTGATTATCATAAAACCAGAAATAATACGGTCTTGCTCGTTTCTCACAGCATGGAGGATATTGCAAGAATAGCGGACAGGATACTTGTAATGTCTAAGGGAAGAAAGTATATGCTCGATTCTACCCGTAATGTTTTTTCAAAGGGACGTGAGCTTGAAACCATAGGTCTCAGAGTACCTCAGATCACTAAGATCATGATGATGCTGAGGGATCGCGGAATGAATGTCGATCCTACTGCTTTGACTGTTGAACGAGGCTTCAACGAGATTGTAAATTATTTATCCTGAGGAGGTTCCGGTCTTGGTCAGTGATATAACGCTCGGTCAGTATCTGCCGGGCTCATCCTTTATTCACAGAATGGATGCAAGAGCAAAGATACTCTTGCTCATTACATACATAGTTTTTATATTTTTGTGCAGCAATGCTATCTCTTTGCTGCTTGTTGCTTTATTTACACTGTTTATTGTGTTATTTACAAGAATAAGCTTTATGAAATACCTTAAAAGTATGAGGGTCATACTTTTTGTTGTATTACTTACCGGTATTATCAACCTTTTTTACGGCTCTGGCGAACCTTTGGTTGAATGGTGGATATTCAAGGTTACTGCTGCCGGGATATATAATGCTGTCTATGTTATTGTAAGAATAGCCTTGCTTATGATGATAAGTGCGGCTCTTACCTTTACTACATCTCCATCTGATCTTACGGACGCAATGGAGCGTCTTATGAAGCCCCTTGCGATAATACATCTGCCTGTGCATGAAATAGCAATGATGATGACAATAGCGCTCAGATTCATCCCGGTTCTTCTTGAAGAAACTGACAAGATCATGAATGCTCAGAAGGCGCGCGGCGCCGACCTGGACAGCGGTAATCTTATAAACAGAGTGCGCGCTTTATTGCCTGTCCTCATACCATTATTCATTTCATCATTCAGAAGAGCCGGAGATCTTGCGATGGCAATGGAATGTAGGTGCTATAACGGAGGAAACAACCGCACAAGAATGAAGGTACTTCATTTTTCATCTGTTGATCTTATCGCAGCTATAGTCTCACTGCTTGTTTTTTCTTCTGTGATCGTTTCAAATATAATGTTTAAAAATCCCTTTGTATGAGGATGATATGAGAAATATACTACTTACTATGATGTATGACGGCAGCCATTATCACGGCTGGCAGATACAGGATAATGCCCTGACTGTTCAGGAAGTTTTTCAGAGTGCTCTGTTTAAGGTATTGGGAACGGATGTCGATATCAAAGGCTGCAGCCGCACTGATTCCGGCGTACATGCAAATATGTACTGCGTAAGCTTCAGGACTGAACACCGTATTCCTTGTGAAAGGCTTCCTGCTGCTGTCAATAATTATCTGCCCCCTGATATTGCCGTTCTTAGTGCAAGAGAAGTTGATGAAGATTTTCACGCTCGTTATTCCTGCAAGGGTAAACAGTATATTTATAAAATATGGAATGCTGATATAAGGAACCCGTTTCTTGTCGGGCATGCGCTTCATTACTGGTACGACCTTGACATTGAGCTTATGAATCGTGCTGCAAGGCATATGGAAGGATGTCATGATTTTACTTCTTTCTGCACGCTTGACAATAGGGAAAAGGGCGATTTTCGCAGAAATGTCAGCGAAGTATCTGTAAAAAAGAATGATGACCTTGTGATTATCACTGCCCAGGCAGACGGATTTTTGTATAATATGGTGAGGATAATTGTAGGAACGCTGCTTTATGTTTCCCAGAAAAAGATATTTCCGGATGACATACCGGAGATAATTCTTGCCGAAGACAGAAAAAAGGCAGGTCCTACCGCTCCTCCGGAGGGATTGTATCTTAATAAAGTTTATTATGATTTATAAACAGAAAGGAAGAAGAAAATGAAGCGCAGAAAGGGCAGATATCAGGAGACTGCTCCCAATAAAGCGAAGGATAGAAAATACACAAGCTACGAAGATGCGCCGCTTGAAGAATATGAGGAAACAATGCCTGCGCCGACGAATCTTACAAAGAAGTTTATTAATGTTTTTCTTATACTTTTTGTAGCTGTTCTCGGCGCGCTTGCTTTCTTTTATATTGATGTATTGACTCCGGAGAATATTTCACACTGGTTTCATTATGAGCTTTTGGGCAAAACAGAGGGTAAAGGATATCCCATAAGATACGAGGGGATAAGTATAAACAGTGAGAATTTTGATCTGATAGGCGGTACACCTGTATACTGCAGTGATACTTCCGTAGTTATGCTCAACAATAATGCAGGCGATTATCAGAATATCCAGCATGCATTTGCAAAGCCAATACTGAAAACCAACGGTAATTATGCGGTTGTATATAATTCTGATGCGATCGGTTATAAGATAATGACAAGAAATGATGAGTTGTACTCCAATAGTGCAGATAAGAAAATCCTTGACTGCGATATAACATCAAGCGGTTCTTTTGCGACTCTTACTTACGGCAATGACTATCTTTCAGCTCTTACCGTATATAAAAGTGATAACTCGAAGAGATATTCCTATTCATTTGCGGATTATTATGTTAACAGGGTAAGTCTTTCAAATGATAATTCCAAGGCTGCTTTGTCGGGTGTATCAGCCAATAACGGCGGGCTTATTTCTGTAATATATATTCTGGACTTTAACCAGGAAAACTACCTTCAGAAATATGAGGTCGAGGATTCCTATATATATGATCTTTGTTATCTTGATAATGGGAATGTAATTGCCGTTGGTGAGACCGGATCATATTACGTGGATGTAGGAAGTGGAAAAAAATACGATCATTATTTTGATAACCGTACCCTGACAACTTTTATCCTGCAAAGAAAACTGGGAGCCTTGCTTTCGCTTTCTGATAATCCTGACGGCAGAAGCTGTGATATAGTATCAATAGATCCGGACGGAAAAAAAGAATTTGCTTTCAGCACCAATAAAAAGCTTATTTCTTTTGATTATAACGGAGGTGTAGTATCTGCGTTGTTTCCTTCAGAGATTGTACTTTATGATTCAAAGGGTCAGCAGCTTGCAGGAAGCACAGTTTCTGCTGATACCCGCAAGATCTGTCTTTCAGATGATCATAAAACAGTCTACTCCCTCGGGAAAAGCGAGATATCAAAATCTGTTTATGAATACATTAAAGAATAATAGTTTTTTTCAGTGGTGACGTGAGCTTTGATCCCTACACATCCGAAAAAACAAAAAATTGACCGCCCGGTCGTGCCCAAAACACGGCCGGGCGGTCTGTGCAGCATTAATACAGCTGTCCTGTCTGAAAAACTACAAGACTGAACTATCAGCGTGTTGCCGCAAAACTTATGTTCTTACGGAAATATCCTTGCTTTTCAGATAATCCTTGAGTTCTTTTATGCTTATCTCTCCGTAGTGGAATAAAGATGCTGCAAGAACTGCATCGGCTTTTCCCGCTGTAAAAGCATCATAGAAATGCTCCAGCTTTCCTGCACCGCCCGATGCGATAACAGGTATGCCGACGTTTTCCGACACTGATCTTGTAAGCTCAAGATCATATCCCTGCTTTACTCCGTCGCAGTCCATGCTTGTGAGGAGTATCTCACCGGCTCCGCGCGAATAAGCTTCTTCTGCCCATTTTACAGCGTCTATACCTGTATTTATCCTTCCGCCGTTTATATAAACATCCCATCCGCTGCCGTCTTCGCGCCTTTTGGCATCAATAGCAGTTACAACACATTGACTACCGAACTTATAGGCTGCTTCGTTTATCAGCTCCGGTCTGTGAATAGCAGCAGAGTTTACCGATACCTTGTCTGCTCCGGCTCTGAGGATATCCGTGAAATCGTCAACCGTTCGTATTCCTCCTCCTACGGTAAAAGGAATGAATACACAGTCCGCAACCTGTCTTACTATTTCCGTTATTATATTTCTTGCATCGCTTGATGCGGTTATGTCGAGCAGAACAAGCTCATCTGCACCTTCTTTATCATAGACCCTTGCACATTCAACCGGATCGCCGGCATCACGCAGATCAACAAATCCTGTTCCCTTTACAACACGCCCATCTTTGACGTCAAGGCATGGTATTATTCTTTTTGCGTACATAGATATCATCTCCTGCAAATAGCAACAAAATTTTCAAGAATCCTTAAGCCTACATCCCCGCTTTTTTCGGGATGGAACTGAGTTGCGTAAATGTTCCCGGCACTGACAGAAGCGTCTATCAGTGTTCCGTATTCGGTGTTTGAAGAAACTATTGAGCGATCTTCTGCATGCAGATAGTATGAGTGTACAAAATAAACGTAAGGTTCTCCTTCTATGTCCTTGAAAAGACCTTTTCTGATCTTTATATCAAGTGAATTCCATCCCATATGCGGAATCTTAAGGCTTCCGTTATTGTCCGGTATCCTTCTGACGCTTCCTTTGAGCAGACCAAGTCCTCTGACTCCCGGGCTTTCCTCACTTTCGTCAAACAAAAGCTGAAGACCGAGACAAATACCAAGGAGCGGCTTTCCTGTATTTACAAAATCACAAACTGCCCTGTCACAACCTGTTTTTATAAGACAATTCATTGCGTCCTCAAAAGAACCAACTCCGGGCAGTATCGCACCCTCGCATTCCAGTATAGTTTTTTTATCATCGGTTATCACACATTCACAGTCAATATAATTCAAAGCCTTTACAACGCTCTGAAGATTGCCTGCGCCGTAGTCAATAACAGCTATCATAGTATCACACCTTACGTTTTTTTCAATTGTATTTTAACATGTTTTTATCTTATAATCAAGCAATAACAATAATTTACATTGATAATTGCTCGTTAACATCAAATAATAATAACGGGTGATTCATATGGTCAAGAGATATTTGATTCTGTTTTCGGTAACAGCTGCCGTTATCGGACTTGTTATTTACAGCGGTACCATTATCAATGCGGTGCGAAGCGTAAGTGTATATAAAACTGTTTTGTCAGATGAAGAGAGAACCGTTTCAGCATCCGGAAGGCTTCAATACGGACTGAGAAAAAACATAAGCGCAGAGGAATACAGTCTTGTTGAGTCGGTATTTGTCAGTAACGGAGATAGTGTAAAAAAAGGCGACGAGCTGATCTCTGTCTATGAATACAGTTATGATCAGATACCATATTCCTCATCTGAATTTGACAGTATTATAAAGCTTTTTAACAGTGGCGATTTCAGTGAGGAAATCATAGAGACAATAAAGTCTTATGCCCATAAAAGAATAATAACCTCTGATATTGATGGAGTTGTATCAGATATTTCCTGCCGTGAAAATGAAATAGTCACCCGTCATTCTCTTTTGATGCGTATTTCTGACCCTGAATGTCTTGTGGTTGAAGTTAATATTAATGAGAGTATTATAGAACAGATAAAAGAAGATCAGCCTGTCATGGTACGTTTTACTGCAATAACCGGAAAGGAATTCAAGGGGAGAGTTTATGAGATATCTGAAGAGGCGCGTCAGACCTCCGGTCTTACCGGTAAAGAAACATCAGTAGAAGTTACTGTTATTCTTGATGAAAAGGATGAAAGGCTAAAAATTGGTTATTCAGCTGATTGTCATATAACAGTTTCAGAAGATAAGGATGTCCTGCTGATCCCGTATGATTGTATTCATTCTGATAAAAAAGGGGATTATGTGTATGTTTATAAAGATGGTTTTGCCGTAAAAAAATACTTTACAGGCGAGGATGAGTACGGAAGCGGCATATCTGTAAAAAAGGGTATAGAGGCAGGAGATCTTATTATTTCCGACAGAGCCGAATTTTCAGACAATGAAAGAGTAATTATCGCTAACGAGGGATAGCTATGTTTGAAACGATATTCAGGTCAGCAAAAAACGTAATAGTCCGAATACCGCATAATCTGCTGACGATATGCGGCATTTCGGTAGGTATTGCCGCTGTTATGCTTACACTTGGTATCGGAAATTACGGCAGCAGTATTCTTATGCGCGAGATCGACGAGCTTGGCGTAGGTGGGCTTTCGATAAGTGCAAGCCGTGACAGCGTCCCGCTTACAAAAAATGAACTCGGGGAGATCAGGAGAATAAACTATGTATCTCAGGCTATGCCGGTAGTGTTTGAAACTGCGTCCGTCAGCATCAAAGGAAAGCAGAAAAAAATATGCCTTTGGGGAATTGATCATAATGCAGATAAAACTATTTCGCTTGACCTTATTTGCGGAAGATTCTTCGACCCTGTCGATATTTCAGATGCATCAAGGGTATGCATGATCGATGAAAGCTTTGCATTGTCAAACTACGGAACAGATAATGTCACAGGGAAATATCTGACGATTTCCAGCGGTGATACTACATCTGATTATAAGATCACCGGAGTCCTTAAAACCGGAAGCGGACTGCTTGAAAGCTTTATGGGAAATGTGATCCCGGATTTTATATATATACCCTACAGCACACTGCAGAATAATCTTGCTTACAGAAATTATTCTCAGGTCGTTCTGAAGCTTGACGATTCTGTAGATCCTGAAGCGGCAGAAGCGGATATAAAGAAAACGATCGAGAGAAAAACAGGTGTCAAGGATGGATATACGATAAATAATCTTGCAAAACAGAAGGACAGCATTGATAATATCATCAGGATCTTTACTCTCGTGATCACCTCATTAGGAGCTGTTTCTTTGTTTGTTGCCGGACTGAATATTATGAATGTGATGCTTGCGTCTGTGTCTGAAAGAACAGGGGAGATAGGGATAAAAAAGGCCATAGGCGCATCTAATTGTCAGATTCTTACTGAATTTATCTGTGAATCAATTGTCATAAGCTTTCTGGGCTGTTTTCTCGGACTTTCAGGATCTTCAATAGTATTGCTTTCAATATCCGTTTTCTTCGGCTTGACGATAATACCTGATATTGTTATAATGTTCATACTGATGTTCTTTGCCATGCTCACAGGGGCAGCATTCGGAAGCTATCCTGCAATAAAAGCAGCATCTCTTAAACCTGTCGAAGCTCTCAGAAAAAATTAAGGTGATCGAAAGTGTATGATTTTTTAGAAATACCAAATATTCCTGAAAAAATGATATCCGGAGCAATAATGTCGGATCTGTATCCGGATCTTTGCACTGAATTGATCCGAAACTACGGAATAACGTGCTATAATAATTCTCCCGTCAGCTGTATTACGGGTCTCGAGAGATATCATGCGGATATGAGCGTGTGTCATCTGGGTAATAACTGCTTTGTTTTGTCTGAGGAATGTACTGGGCTTTCTGAAATGCTTAATAGATCAGGAGCTGAAACCTTTTCTGAATGCGGCATAACAGCAAGGAATCCTTTGCTTAATGCCTGTATTCTTGGCGATAAGATCATTTGCTGCAAAAAAACAACTTCAAGGATAATAATTGACCATTCTGAGAAGAATAACATAAAAGTTATAGATGTCCGTCAAAGATATGTAAGATGTTCAACCGCTGTTATCGCAGTTGATGCCGTTGTCACCTCTGATAGTACTATCGCCGATGTCTGCACGCATAACAGTATTGACTGCCTTTCTATCCCTTCGGGATACATAACACTTAAAGGCTATGATTACGGATTTATCGGCGGCTGCTGCGGCCTTGTGAGTAATGATATGCTTGTATTTACCGGAAGAATACAAGATCATCCATCATATAGAGATATCCGTTCCTTCTGCCTTGATCATGGAGTGCATATCGATTCTCTCGGAAATACGGAGCTACTGGATATAGGAGGTATTATTCCGATTTATTATTAAAAAATAGTATTTTAATGCCCAAAACACTTGCAAAATGCTATAAATAGTGATACAATAATGATGTAAGAGGACGAAGCTCGTATTACAGCCTATTGTATCACTTTATATTTTTTCTTCTGTGCTTTGTTCTCTGGATAAAACTATTAAGTCATCAGAAATGACTTATCAAGAGGTGAGGATATTCACGGCATCTCAAATTGAGTTTGTTGTGAAAACAATTATAGTTGCTGCCCGGTTTTAACAGATCTGAGATCAGGTCTGACCATGCAGTATTATGCTTGTTGAGTAAGAATCTGACAGAAAGGATAGACCCGTAAGGGCAAAGGTAATTGTTATGGATATGCAAAAGCTTACAAAAAACAGCCTTGAGTCGATAAAGGTAGCTCAGAGGCATGCGATCGAAAACGGAAACCAACAGCTTCGCCAGGAGCATCTGCTGCTTGCTCTTTGCGAACAGGAGGATGGACTGATAAATGAAATGCTGAAAAAAATCAATCCGTCTATTCCTTCACTTGTAAAGGATCTTGAAAATGCTGTTGACCAGCTTCCTAAAGTCAGCGGCAGCGGAGCCGATCCTGACAGGATATATGTTACTCAGGAGCTTGACAATGCTCTGTCGGCAGCTCAGGATCAGGCTGAAATGATGAAGGATGATTATATTTCCGTTGAGCATCTGTTCCTTGGTATACTGAAAAAACCTCAGGATAACATAAAACGAATTCTTTCCGGATATGGTATCAACGTTAACAGCTTTCTTGGAGTACTTAAAGAGGTCAGGGGCAACCAGAGAGTCACGACCGATAATCCTGAGAATACATATGACGTTCTCAAAAAATACGGTCAGGATCTTACAGACCTTGCAAGACAGCAAAAGCTTGATCCGGTCATCGGCAGAGATGACGAGATAAGAAATGTTATCCGTATTCTTTCAAGAAAGACAAAGAATAACCCCTGCCTTATCGGCGAGCCCGGTGTCGGAAAAACAGCTATTGCAGAGGGACTTGCGCTGAGGATAATTAAAGGAGACGTTCCTGATAATCTAAAAAACAGAAAACTGTTTTCACTCGATATGGGTGCACTGATAGCCGGAGCAAAATATCAGGGCGAATTTGAAGAAAGACTTAAAGCTGTTCTGAATGAGGTAAAGAAAAGCGACGGCGAAATAATCCTCTTCATAGATGAGCTTCACACTATTGTCGGTGCAGGAAAAACCAGCGGTGCTATGGATGCGGGCAACCTTTTAAAGCCAATGCTTGCAAGGGGCGAGCTGCATTGTATAGGTGCTACAACGCTTGATGAATACCGTCAGTATATCGAAAAGGATGCCGCACTTGAAAGACGTTTTCAGCCTGTACTTGTTTCTGAACCGACAGTTGAGGATACCATTTCTATTCTCAGAGGTCTGAAGGAAAGATATGAGGTATTCCACGGAGTTAAAATTCAGGATCAGGCGCTTATTGCAGCTGCTGTTCTGTCAAACCGTTATATTTCCGATCGTTTTCTTCCCGATAAGGCCATAGATCTTATTGATGAGGGCTGCGCTTCAATAAAGACAGAAATTGACAGTATGCCTTTGGAAATGGACGAAGCAGCTCATAAGATCATGCAGCTTGAAATTGAAGAAGCTGCGCTCAAAAAAGAGACCGACAAGCTTTCAATGGAGCAGCTTGAAAAAATACGTGAGGAGCTTGCAAACGAACGTGAAGCATTCAATTCCATGAAAGCTAAATGGGACAATGAAAAGCAGTCGATCGAAAAACTGCAGAAGCTGCGTGAAGAGATAGAGCAGACAAACGCAAAAATAGAAAAAGCTCAGAACGAATATGACCTCGGAACTGCTGCTGAGCTTAAATACGGCAAGCTTCCGCCGCTTCAGAAGGCTCTTGAGGAGGAAGAGAAAAAAGCTGAAGAAAACAAAAATACCTTGCTCAGAGACAGGGTAACAGAAGAGGAAATAGCCAGGATCGTAGCAAGGTGGACAGGTATACCTGTATCAAAGCTTATGGAGGGGGAAAGAGAAAAGCTGCTTCATCTTGATGATACACTTCATAAGAGGGTCATAGGTCAGGACGAAGCAGTTGAAAAAGTAACAGATGCAATACTCAGATCAAGAGCAGGCATACAGGATCCTCGCAGACCGATAGGTTCATTCCTGTTTCTCGGACCCACAGGCGTTGGTAAGACTGAGCTTGCAAAGGCGCTTGCGCAGGCTTTGTTTGACGACGAACATAATATTATCCGTATAGATATGAGCGAATATATGGAAAAATACTCTGTTTCAAGGCTCATAGGAGCGCCTCCCGGATATGTCGGATATGATGAAGGCGGTCAGCTTACCGAGGCAGTACGTCGTAAGCCGTACTCTGTAGTGCTTTTTGATGAAATAGAAAAAGCACATCCGGATGTCTTCAATGTTCTTCTTCAGGTTCTTGACGACGGCAGGATAACCGACAGTCAGGGCAGAACAGTCGATTTCAAGAATACTATTATCATTCTTACTTCGAATCTCGGATCTGAGATTATTCTCGACGGAATCGATGATTCGGGTGAGCTAAGCGATGAAGCACGGGACGATGTTTCTGCGCTTCTTAAACGGAGCTTCCGTCCGGAGTTCCTGAACAGACTTGATGAAATAGTATTCTATAAGCCGCTCACCAAGGAAAATATATACGGTATCGTTGATCTTCTGCTTGCAGATCTTAACAACAGACTGCATGATAAACAGCTCAGACTTGAAGTCACTGACAAAGCAAAGGATTATACAATAGATAATGCCTATGATCCGATCTACGGTGCTCGTCCGCTGAAACGTTTTCTGCAGTCAAAGATCGAAACGATGATCGCAAGAAAGATCCTTTCCGAAGATCTTTCTCCTGATACTACATTGTTGATCGACTGCGTTGATGATGGTCTTACGGTTACCGCAAAAGCTTTTCAGTAACATTGCTCCATCCTTCCGACTGTGCCTTCGGCGCGATCGGGATACTTTTTAGGTGTGCCGGGCGCGAAGCTCCTGACACACCTGAAAAAACACTATAAATAAAGTGCGACGTAGGGTAGGCGCACCCCAAGGGCATTTCCTGCGGGCACACTACCAGAACACTTCTTTCGGGTGAAAAAACATAGAATCAATTTGGTTGCCGTCAGAAGATTACTAACAGGGACTGCGAATGATTCACAGTCCCTGTTTATAATTTAAATATTCTTTTAGTCAGAAAACAGCGGTGTGGAGAAATACCTCTCCGCCGTATCGGGAAGTATCGTAACAACAGTTTTTCCTTCTCCGAGCTTTTCGGCAAGCTTCAATGCCGCTGCAACATTTGTTCCGCTTGAAATACCGCACATAATGCCTTCAAGGGAAGCAAGCTGTTTTGCAGTGTTTATTGCATCTTCATCCGTTACGATATGAATGTGGTCATAGATTTCTCTGTTCAGTATAGATGGGATTATACCATCGCCGATACCCATCTGAAGATGTGTACCTATAGTTCCTCCGGCGAGAATTGCCGCATGCTCTGGTTCTACAGCCCAGATCTCCATATCCGGATATTGTTTTTTCAGCGTTTCGCCAATTCCGGTAATAGTTCCGCCTGTCCCTATTCCTGAACAGAATCCGTCGATCTTGCATGCAGTCTGTTCAAGTATTTCAAGCGCTGTAAAATACTTGTGTGCATAGGTATTGTTTTCGTTTTCAAACTGCTGAGGAACAAATACTCTTGGATCGTTTTCCTTCATTTCAAGCGCAGTATCAAGACATTTCTGTATACATTTTCCTATATCGCCGTCATCATGGATAAGTACGACCTCTGCTCCGTAATGCTTTACAAGCTTCCTGCGCTCTTCGCTTACGGAATCAGGCATGATAATGACCGTTTTGTAACCTCTTACCGCACCTACAAGAGCAAGTCCGATACCCTGGTTTCCGCTTGTCGGTTCAACGATTATTGTATCAGGATTTATCTTTCTCTCTTTTTCTGCGTTAAGGATCATATTGTATGCGGTTCTTGTTTTGATGGAGCCACCTACATTCAGACCCTCAAATTTAACAAGTATCTGTGCATTGCCGGGTTTGTTCATACGGTTAAGACGTATCATCGGTGTGTGACCGATAGCTTCAAGAACATTATTATAAATCATATCGAATACCTCTGAAAAAAATACTTTTAACATTTTATCATAAATCATCATTTATATCAAGCATCTGTATTGCAATTTTAGGTAAAAAATTATTAATTTCTGACAGATAATGCATTTTTCTCTTCTTTTTTAATAGTATTCAGAAGCAAGCTTACCGAACAAGCCATCATAATGATTTCTGTTATGGGCTGTGCCCAGATCATCCCGTTGAATCCGAGAAAATAATTAAGGACAAGCAGCAGGGGAACATACAGAAAAAGCTGCCTTACAAGAGTAATAACAAACGCATAGACAGGTTTTCCCATTGCCTGAAATGACATTCTGCTCATAGATGTTGCTCCAACAAAAGGAAGGATCAACATTAAGGTTCTCAGCACCTTTGCTCCCGTTTCTATCACGATCTCCGAATCGGTGAAAATATCTATAAACACAGGAGCTAAAATACCATATACTGCCATTACAGCAAGCTCTGTTATGCTTACAAGTATTACCCCTGCTCTCAGTACCTCTTTCATTCTTTTGTAGTTTCCGGCGCCGTAGTTAAAGCCCATTATCGGCTGTGTTCCGGCAGCATAGCCCTGATATATATAGTTTCCAAGCGAAAGTATTTTCTGTGCTATGCCTATTGCGGCAACAGTCAGCTCTCCGTAGGAAACAGCAAGGTTATTATTTACAATATATGCAGCGGACGTAAGAAGTGTTTCAAGCGAAGCCGGAACTCCTACCCAGAATATTTCCTTAATGATATCTGCTTTCGGAATGATATATTTAACCGAAGGCTTCAGGAGCGTTTTGCCGGTTATGTAAAACAGTATCGAAATACCCATTCCGACGGCATTGCCGAGTATAGTTGCGATTGCTGCACCTCGTACCGCCAGGCCGAATGTGAAAATAAACAAAGGGTCAAGAATTATATTTACTATAGTTCCGGCGATCATTCCTGCGATAGAATACTTTACAGACCCTTCGCTTCTCAAAAGCTGACCAAAGGTATAGTTTCCCATTGTGAATATGCTTCCGATCAGCAGTACGGAAACATATTGCTCGGTATAGGAATATGTGTTGCTTTGAGCTCCGAGTCCGTTTACGATCCAGGGCAGAAAAACAAGCCCTGAGGCCATTACGATAATACTGTTGACCACTGTAAGACTGAACCCGACCGTAAGCGTGTGATTTGCTTTTTCCTTATCACGTGCACCGAGACTGCGGCCAATAAGCGATGAAGCTCCGGTGCCTATCATATTGGATATGGCGATAGTTATCATCATAACAGGGTATGAAAGATTAACTGCTGCAAGCTGAAAGTCATCCTTAGTAAGACCGATAAAATAAGTATCGACCAGATTATACAGCACCATTATGATCATTCCGGCAATAAGAGGAGCACCCATTTTTGCAACTGCAGTCATTGGTTTTTCTTTTCTGAGCGTATATATTCTTTTGTCTTCTTCTGCTTTCATCATTACATTTCCTTTTCAGTGATATATGCCGATAATTAAATTTCGGATAGGTATATTCTGCCTTTTTCCGTTATCTCAGTAGCATTGAATTCAAGCAGCTCACTGCATCCGAAACGTGAAGTTGCCTTCACCATACCATATCTTCTCAGAAGCTCCAGAGATTTACCGATGTCGCCCACCGAATACTTTCTGCACCTTTTTGAGCCTACAACATCGTTGAAGCTTACCGAAGCTTTTGTTTTCAGTCCCTCACTTAAAGACAGCATTACTTGCGTGACGCATTGATCGTATAACTGCATTATGATCCTTCTTTCTTATTTGTTATAATCGTAAAACATCTTATCTAAAAGCATATCAAGTTTTTTTCTGTCGCCTGCGGCAGCTTTTATAAAGGCATCAAAGTTTTTGATCATCAATCTGAGATACAGCCAGTCGCCCATATCATCGTATTTTCTTGTAGAGTTTATCAGAAAGTTCCTGCGCAGTGTAGTATATTTTTTCCCTTGTCTTTCTCCGTACAGCTTAAGCTTTTTAGCTGTTGCTATGTCTTCGCCTGCTTTGATCTCCGAAAAGCCGTTGACTGCAACAAAGGTATCTTTTTCAGCCCAGAATATTCCGCAGTAAAGACCGGTAAGCTCAAAGCCAATATCACACAACACATCATTGCATCTTAGCGGAAATGAGTAGCGTTCAAATCTAATCGGGGCGCCTCCTCCAATGTACTTTCCTGTTGATAGTATCACGGCAATTTCCTTCAGCGTCCCCCTTGTCATTCTGTTGTCGCAGTCAATAGTTACGACAATATCTCCGCTTGCTGCGAATATACCTGTGTTTCTTATGCTGCCTATACATCTTTCATCGTTGTACAAGACTTTTGCTCCGAGTTCTTTTGCGACTGCGGCGGTATTGTCTGTGCAGCGGTTGCATACCACTATTATCTCGACCTCGCCTCCGTAGAAAACGGCTGCCGAGTGTACAGAGAAAATGCAGCGTGAAACATATTTTTCTTCATTATGCGCGGGTATAACTACAGTAAAGGAATAGTTTTTCATTATTTCATCTCCCGGTGAGATCTGCTGATACCATTATAAACCTTTCATCAGTATGTTAGTCAATAGTTTTTATATAATTGATCCTATATATTATGAAAGTTTTGTCGCAGAGCATTGATCGATCGAATATAATTCCTGCTTTGTTTTTATTTTCAACTCTGTAGCGTGTCTTGGGACATAAACTTTTTATGAACGATAATTGACTTTAAAAAACATAGGTTATATAATATTACAGAGATCGTTTGGGAGGCAGTATTTTGAGCTATACTATTTTCAGAGAGGCTCCGCCGATTATCAGGGAATTTTTGAATTATACGGGAAATATCAAGGGCAGATCTGATCTGACTGTTGATGAATACTATCGTGATCTGAGGACATTTTTCAGATTTCTGATAAAAGACAGGGGACTTGTTGATTATGACACAGATATCGATAAAATAGATATTTCCTGTGTTGATCTTCAGATGGTCGAATCAGTTTCCTTTACCGAGATTTTGTTGTTTCTGAATTACTGTAAGGATGAAAGAAAAAACAACGCCGCGACAAGAGCGCGAAAAACCACAAGCCTGAAGGATTATTTTAATTATCTTACCGTAAAGACTCACAGGCTTTCTCATAATCCGACTGATGAGCTTGAAGCTCCACAAAAAGAAAAAAAAATACCTAAATACCTTACTCT